>CAMYMP010000511.1 GCA_947259435.1 uncultured Woeseiaceae bacterium | reverse complement strand
GGCCTTTACGGTCTCCATGTAGTACTCGATGCTGACGATTGCATCGGCAAGCCGATCGGTTTCCTTTTGCGAAAGCCGCGCAGCGCCGTCGCCGGCCAGCGTCAAGGTGATCAGGTGGCCAACGCGATCGACGACTTCCATTGCGCGCGTCTTGTTCAGCATCATCAGCCCCGCCTTGATGCCGCGCACCAGCGACGGCACGCTGTCGATGCCCTGCGATGGCGCATGGGATGCGAGGCTCTGCCCTACGGTTTCCTTGATGCGTGCGAGATTAATGATGCATTCGCGCATTACGGATTCTGCAACCTGTTGATAGTCCGCAGCCTCCTGCGGGGGCAGGTCCGGCGCTGCCTGATCCGAACCGTCGCCGGCTGGGACGATCAGCCGCACCAGCTGCTGATCGAGCCGGTCCTCGACGCGCAGCAGGGTTGACGCAATGTCGAGAATGATCTGATCCGATGCGGTCCCGCCACGTTCGACAACCGACTTGAGGCGGTCGATCTCTCCATCGATGTCGCCACGCAATTCCCCGAGGCCCAGAACCCCGAGCGTGTCGCTGATTTTTTTCAGCAACTCGAGCTGCGGCACCAGATCTGACGACTTGTTCATGCCCGTGCGAACGAAGATATCCAGCACATCCTTGACCCGGGCGAGATCTTCCTTGATCGCCGACGCGACGGTTTCCATGAGTTTTACGCTCGGCGCGGACAGCGCTTCTCGCGCCTGCTCGACCTGTTCGTCGCCGGGCAGCAGCTCGGACAGATTAAACGCGGCCCGAATCTCGGCGATGCGTTCGCCCGCAGTGCTCGATCTCGCGACGTAGTAGAGAAGATTATTCAGCAGATCATCGACCGGATACTCATCGAACGTCTCGACACCCTCGTCGATGACTCGCTTGATCTGTCGGTCCGTCTGACCGAGCAAGCGCTTCAGCGAAACCGAAGTTTCCAGGCCGCCATTTTGCAGCGACTCGAGCACGCCGCCGACGACCCACCACAACTGATACATGTCATCGCGAGTCGCGGCGAGTTCGAGCTCGTGCGTAACACCGCTCAATGTTTCGAGATGACGCGTGGTATCACCACCCTTGATCCAGCCGAGCAACGCGAGCTGGAACTTTGGCCGCAATCTCGTCGCAACTGCGACGGGGTCTTCACCGGTACCGGCTCGCTTTTCGCTTGTCCTTTTTGCCTGGCTTGGCGACAGATTCAGGAGCAGCAGGGTGCCTTCAGACAGCAGCGGCTCGCCGCGAGCGGCGCGAAGGTCATTGAGCATCGGCAACAGCACGAGCGCGATGTCCCGGCCGCCGCCCAGCAGCCGCTCGATATATGCCGGCAACTGCACCATCGCCCGGGTCAATGCGTCGAGGCCATCCTCGCGACCCTTGCCCGCGCGAAGGGCAGCCAGGTGTTTACAGCCGAGTTCCATCTCCTCTGTCAGGAGCGCAGCGCCATAAGTCTCAGCAAGCTGTAACGCGCCACGCGCCTGATGCAATAACTCGCCGGCGCGAACGAGAGCAGCCGATCCGCCACGCCCGTCGACACAATCCTCCAATGCCAGGTGGGCGTTGCGGATCGTCTCCATGAGTTCATTACTGATGATCGCGAGTGCGTTCACAGTGGCGCCGCCACCGTGATCGGCGATGATCTTTTCCTGAATGCCAGTGTCGCCTGTCATTGAGCAGTCCGCTTCCCGCTAGCCCGCCTTTGCCTGTTCGCCTGTCTTACTCGCGAGGACATTCGATGACGTGCTGGACAAGGTCCGTGCCTGCAATGCTGAATTCGGCAACGTGAAACCGGCAACGGTCTTTCGAAGCTGTGAAGCGAGCTCGGAGAGCTTAGAGATTGCCGCCGCTGTCGCCGTCGTCGCTTTGCCCGTTTGTTCGCCAATCTCACGCAGCCGGGTCGTTCGTCGCGTCACATCCGCCGCTGAGCCTGCCTGCTGCCGCGCTGAACTCGAAATATTTTGAACGAGGCTCGCGATCTGGTTCGAAACCTGTTCGATTTCATCCAGTGCCGCGCCGGCATTCTCGGCAAGCAATGCGCCGCCTACAACGTCCGTCGTGCTGCGTTCCATCGACACGACTGCCTCATTTGTATCAGCCTGAATCGTGCGCACCAGGACCTCGATTTGCTTCGTGGCGTTCGTGGATCGTTCTGCCAGCCGCTGTACTTCGTCGGCAACGACTGCAAACCCGCGGCCAGCTTCGCCGGCCATCGATGCCTGAATCGATGCATTGAGAGCGAGAATGTTCGTTTGCTCGGCGATGTCGTTGATCAGCTCGATGATATTGCCGATTTCCTGCGAGCTCTCGCCGAGACGCTTGATGCGTTTCGACGTTTCCTGAATCGTCTCGCGAATCGCATTCATCCCGTCAATCGTGCGCCGCACCGCCTCACCGCCCTTATGTGCGACCTCGACCGAGTGCCTGGCAACGTCCGATGACCGTTCGGCGTTACCCGAAACTTCTTCGATCGACGCGGCCATGGAGACGATC
>CAMYMP010000510.1 GCA_947259435.1 uncultured Woeseiaceae bacterium | reverse complement strand
GGGCGTCCACTTGGGATAATCATCGGCGAAGGGAAGTCAGCCTCGGACTTTGTTATTCGCGCCTTTATTTCAGGTCTCGACGAAGACACGGTAGTTGCTCGAGTAACCGAGCCCTGTGTCGATGCCACGGATCTGATGCGTAATATCGTTCGCGCCGCGGGCTTTGAGCCCAAGGACATGATGCTCGCGGATCTCCAGGCCATCTTCACCATGTTCCTCGCATTTCAGAAGAGCCACAAGCGCCGCACGGTTGTCTGTCTGGAAGAGCTTCAGGACTGCGAGTGGTGGGTGCTGGACATGATTCGCAAACTCGTCGAAAAGGAACTCGAAGGGCAATACGGCTTGCTGGTAATCATAGCCGGGCAGCCCGGCCTGAAAGAGCTACTCAGTACGCGCCCGCTGAGTTCGATTTCGACCCTGGCCGGCAATCGCATAGTCCTCGCACCGCTCTCGATGGCCGAGGCGACAGAGTGCATTCGCCTGCGGGTCGAATCCGGCAGTTGCTCGACCATAGGTGAGGTTTTCCAGTATCAGGCAATCAGCCTCGTTCACGATCTGTGCGCGGGCGTGCCCGATGCGATCAACGCACTTGTCGATCAGAGTATGGAACTTGCCAAACGCGAGGGCGTAGATCTGGTCACTACGGCACTCGTCAAGCGCGCCTACGAGGCCGGCAGCGCTAGCCTGCATGCACATGGGGGCGACGCCGACGCGGCGACCGTTGAAGTCAGCGAGGTCGATCTACCGATGCGGCGCCTTGTCGTTAATCTGACCGGTGACGAAGCTCGCGAGCAGGCTTTGCGTCAGGGCCACACCTTGATTGGGCGCAGCAGGCTGTGTGATATCCGCATCGACAGCTCCATCGTGAGCCGCCACCATGCCCTGATCAACTATTCCATCGACGGTAGCGCCATGCTGGTCGATCTTGGCAGCAGAAACGGCACCTACGTGGATGGCTATCAGATCACGGCCCATGAACTCGTGGCAGGCGAGTCAATTCGTGTCGGCAACTGCACGATCGAGTACATCGTCGACGATCAAATGCAGGCCAGTTTTGAAAAAGCCGCACGCTCGGCAGGAATCGCAATAGGCTCCAAAACCGCGCAGTAGCCAGGAATTGGGGCGGCGAAATATCTGAACTAGGCCGGCGCGTCGAAACCAGGTCGCCGTTTGCCGTCTTTGCTGCGAATCGCTCATTCTGGTGGCGCGTATTTGGCAAGTATTTCAGCCCCGGTCATTTCGAGTGTCTCACCGGCAAATTGGTAGTATGACGGTCTTTCGTCGATGAATACCTGATGGTCGAACACGAGGTTCTCATCGTCCTCAAAAAGCCCTACCGGGATCATGTGCTGTCCGGTTTCCTTTATTCGATAGAACAGGTGGGTACCACAGCGGCGGCAAAAGCCGCGTTCTGCCCATGCCGAGGAGTTGAATACCGAGACGTTCTCTTTGCCTTTGATCGAGACCTCTGTGCCGCAGTCGATTTCCATAAACGGTCCGCCACCCCAGCGTCTGCACATTTGGCAATGGCACGCGCCCACGCTCTTTTCTGTGTCTTTGGCTGTAATCTGAATGGCACCACAAAGACAGACACCATGTCTTTCCGTTCCGTCTGACATACCTTCCTCCTGCAAATTCACGCTTCCGCGTCACTAATATGAATCTGTGCATCGACGAAATTTTCAATCATGCGTTCGGCCACGAACCTGGCGGAAAAACCAGGCGATGAAGAGCGCGAACGCGGCAGCGCCCGCGAGCATTGCAACGAGCTCACTGCCGAGCCACTCGGTGCCGATGCCATCGGGCCGGCGACTCTTCGCCACAGCAACCAACGCGATGCCGACGCCTAAAAGACCCTCACCACCAACGAAACCGCTGCCAAGCAGCACCCCACGCTCGCGGCGGTCGGCCGCGGTCGTCGCGTCTTTTGCGCTGCGCTCCATCCACAGACGAATCAGGCCGCCGACAAAAATCGGCGTCATCGTAGAGACAGGCAGGTACACGCCAACGGCGAACGGAAGGGACGGGATGCGCGCAATCTCGCAAGCGATTGCGATACCCGCTCCGATAGCGACCAGTACCCAGGGCAGGTTCTGATCAAGCACCCCGTCAATGACCAGCTTCATCAGCGTCGCCTGCGGTGCAGGGAGTTCGGTACTGCCGAAACCGAAGCCCTTACCCAAGGCCAGGACTGTGAGACACACGAAGGTTGCCGACGTGAGTACGCCGATCAGTTCCGCAGTTTGCTGTCGCCGCGGCGTGGCGCCGAGCAGATAGCCGGTCTTCAGGTCCTGCGACGTGTCGCCTGAAATCGACGCCGCGATGGCGACCACGCAGCCGACGGTCAGCGCGGCAGCCTTGCCCAGAGGATCGGTCCAGCCGAAGAACAGGAATATCGACGCGGTGCCGAGCAAGGCCGCGATCGTCATGCCGCTGGTCGGGTTACTGGTCACACCGACCAGGCCTACGATGCGCGATGCGACCGTGACAAAGAAAAA
>CAMYMP010000509.1 GCA_947259435.1 uncultured Woeseiaceae bacterium | reverse complement strand
GGGCGATGCGTATCTGGCTGCCGCCGACGTTTCCTCTAATGGGGTGCAGGCCCCGTGGACTCACGAATTCTTATCGTTGCCGGGACGCAATCGTGTTGCGTCACGCCGGAATCGCCACCGTTTGTCTGGGTCAGGATCATCGCAGCGCGCTCCGCCATTTGTACGAGCGGTTGTCGTACGGTTGTCAGAGCGGGATCTATTTGTCTGGCGATAGCAATATCGTCGAATCCCGCAACGGACAGTTGCCCGGGTATCTCAATACCAAGCCGACTGGCCGTGCGAATAACACCCGCAGCCATGTCGTCGTTGGCCGCAAAGATTGCGGTCGGTGGCCTTTTTTGTTTGAGCAGCTGTTCCGCGCACGCCGCGCCGGAACCGAATGAATTGTCGCCGGCTGCGACGAGCTGCTCGTCGAAGTCAAGACCGCTCTCGCGCAGGCCGTCCTGGTAACCGAAAAAACGGTTGGCGACGGCTCTGTGATCCGGATCGCCCTTGATGAATGCAATACGCTTGTGGCCCAATCCGGCCAGGTAACGCGTCATTTCGGCGCAGACTTCGCGATCGTTCGTCGTCACAGAAGGTCGTTTACCGGTCTCCGTGCCAGGCGACAGCCGGACTAGCGGTGTCCCCGTCGCTTCGATTGCACGAACGATCTTCGGAATATTAGAAAGCGGCGCCGCCAGTATGATTCCGGCCAATCGAGTCTGCTCGATAAGCGATTTCAGTTCGGAGCCGACATTTTTCTTGCGAAAGTCACAGGGATGAATCAGCAGTTCCGAGAGCACCGATCGACAGGCCTTCAGAGCTCCCTGTTGCAAATCGAGGACGTAGCCGCCAGTCGGCATTTCGTATGCGGCAGGATCATCGTAGACGAGGCCTATAAGATGGGACCGATGGCTCGCAAGATTTCGCGCAGACTGGTCAGGTCGATACTTAAGCTCCGCGATCGCGTTCTCGACGCGCTCTCGTGTCGACGAGCGCACGTTGGGTTCGCGGTTGACGACGCGCGACACGGTTTTTATGGATACGCCGGCGAGCTTTGCTACATCGAAAATGGTCGATCTGGACATCGGCGTTTTTAATTATTGTGAGAGAATTCCGAACGGCTTTCAGAATTACAACCCTTTCTGACAGCGCTGTCAAACTTGCCGGTGTCGTCGACCGCAGGAAAGTGACGCGATCCTGGTGAAAACCGAATTACGATATCAGTTCGGCGTAGAGTTTCTGCATCACCCGTTTTGGCCTGCGCTTGACATTGAAGAGCCCCCAGTGCTTCTCAGGTTCGAGCGGATCCGGTGAACCTTTCCACGGCTCGTCGAACGCTTCAAAAACAAACGTCAGGATCTTCTCGCGCGTCGTCCAATCGAGCAGCTCTTCGTAGTACTGTGCCTGCAGTTCCTCGGAAGCGTTGTGCGGTTCGATGCCGCGACCATTGGAGGCGGTTGTCCAACCCGCCTCGGTAATCACCACGGGTTTGCCGGGATAGTGATCCACGACTGAATGGTAGTTCTGCATCGTGTATTCGAGTGCGTCGTGAACCGAGCGGTATTCCCAGGCCGGATAGGTGTGAATCGAAATGACGTCGAGTACTTCTGCCAACGGCTCCAGCTTGTAGGTCCATGGAACGTAGTTCTCGCAGAAGGTAATCGGCTGTTTGATCGCACTCTTGATCCTCAGGGCATGTGCAACCAGGCTGTCGACCGGCACCATGTGATCGGTCCATTCAACGCTCGCTTCGTTGCCGATCGATACGCAGAAGACGATCTTCGGATACTGTTTTGACAGGACAATCGCCTTCTCGATCTGTTCGGCGTTAGCGCGTCGATTTGCGTCAAGCGTTTCATCACTGAAATCGGCACCCCACGGACAATGCGGGTTACTCATCTCGGCCGCCATATCCACGCCCAGCATTACTTTGAAATGCAGCCCTTCCCTGGCGATGACCTCCAACACCGTTTCCGCATGCGGCGTGCAGTCGTACAGCCTGAGGTACTGCCAGTTCTTGGCGAGTATCAGTAGGTCTTCCTTGATCTCTGCATACGATGGATACCGGATGCCCGGGCACTGGTCGTCGCGATACCCGGAGTAACAGATCGCGTTGCCATAATCCAGGTGCATCTTGAGTTCTTCAAACATATTTCGGGTTTCCGTCCTTGTCCCAAAGGCCCCAATACGCGCCGACGTCGCCTTCCGCGTCCACTTTCCAGGTCTCGTCAAACGACGAGAACCAGAAGACTTCGACACCGTCCTCTTCGGCCCACAGGTGGGTGTCGACGAAGTACTTGATCGCATTCTCGAACGATGGCACGGCGCCACCCTCGGCGGTGCCGATGTTCGGCCAGCCGGTCTCGCTGATAATGACTTTCTTGCCGTTCGCGGCGTGTACCGCGCGACGATACATCTCTTTCATGTACAGCAGCGAGTGCTCAGCCGGGCAGCCCTCCCAGAAGGGATAGCAGTTGGCAAGGATGACATCGCAGGCCTCTGTCACACGGGGGTG
>CAMYMP010000508.1 GCA_947259435.1 uncultured Woeseiaceae bacterium | reverse complement strand
GCACACGAGCTCTGCCGCCAAGACTGTCGATCGTATCGTGGACGTTTTCCCGGCAGCAGAGAAGGAAATGGTGCGTGCGATGTTGTCCGAGTCATTGCGCGCTGTTATCTCACAGACGCTATTGAAGAAGATCGGTGGCGGACGAATCGCGGCGCACGAAATTATGATCGGTACGCCTGCGATCCGGAATCTGATTCGCGAAGGCAAGATCGCACAGATGTATTCGGCGATTCAAACAGGGCAGGCAACCGGCATGCATACGCTTGACCAGAACCTCACAGAACTAATGGCGAAAGGTCTGATCAACAAGGAAGAAGCACGCTTCCGTGCAGTTCAGAAAGAGAATTTTTAGGAACGCCAGCAGGCGTTTCTGACGGGAGGAAAGGAAGATGGAACGCGAACAAGCGGTACGACTGACGCAGAATTTGCTCAGAAAGATGGTAGAGCGCGAAGGGTCTGACCTGTTCCTGACCGCAGGATTTCCACCTGCGATACAGGTTGATGGCACGATTCACAAAGCAACGGATAATCCGTTGAGTCCCGATCAGTCGGCGATCATGGTTCGCTCAATCATGAACGACAAACAGATCAAAGAGTTTGATTCGACCAAAGAGTGCAATTTTGCGATTGCTCCTCAGGGCATAGGGCGGTTTCGCGTTAGCGCGTTCATTCAGCAGGGATATGTCGGCGCCGTACTGAGAACAATTACGACGGAGATTCCAACGCTGGAGGATCTCGACCTGCCGCCGATTCTCAAGGACGTTGTCATGAACAAACGCGGCCTGTGTATCGTCGTCGGCGGCACGGGTTCCGGTAAGTCCACTACGCTCGCAGCGATGATCGGCCACCGCAACGACAATTCTCGCGGCCACATCGTTTCAATCGAGGATCCCGTCGAGTACGTGCACCCGCACAAAGGCTGCGTCATTACGCAGCGCGAGGTGGGCGTCGATACCGAGACCTGGCACGCAGCGCTGAAGAACACTCTTCGTCAGGCGCCGGACGTGATCCTTATCGGTGAGATTCGTGACAAGGAGACGATGGAGTACGGCATCCAGTTTGCTGAGACCGGCCACCTTTGCCTTGCCACGCTGCATGCCAACAGCGCAAACCAGGCACTGGACCGAATCATCAACTTCTTTCCGGACGAGCGCCGCCAGCAGCTGCTGATGGACCTCTCGTTGAACACAAAGGCGTTCATCTCGCAGCGACTGGTTCCGCGCGAAGGCGGAGTGGGGCGTATCGCAGCGATGGAAATCATGCTGAATACGCCACTAGTTGCGGACCTGATCTTCAAAGGTGAAGTCGGCCAGATCAAGGAGATTATGGCGAAATCGACACGTCTTGGCATGCAGACTTTCGACCAGGCTCTGTTCGATCTTTACGAGCAGTCCATCATTTCCTATGAAGAAGCCATGCGCAATGCGGATTCGAAAAACGAGCTGCGTCTGCGAGTCAAACTGGAAAGTAAACGTGACTCTGCGATTGCCGATCGGCAGGCGGAGAGCCTTAGAATCCTGGAAGAAGACACGGCTCAGACATTCTGAGTATCACGGAAGACCTCATAGATGAACGTTAAGCCTCTTTTCAAACTGATGGTCGAGAAAAAGGCATCGGACCTTTTCTTCGCGCCGTTCTCGCCAGCGAAGATCAAGATCGATGGCAAGATCATGCCTGTCAACAAGCTCGAGATGACACCAAAGATGGTCAAGCAAGCTGCCCTCGAGCTTATGAACGAGAATCAGCTTGAAATGTTTACGCGTGAACTGGAAGTCGACTTTGCGATCTCGGAGCCCGGTCTCGGGCGTTTTCGGGTCAATGTCTTTCACCAGCGCAGTAACGTTGCGATGGTATTGCGATACATAACCTCCGAAATGCCGACGCTTGACGAACTCGGCATGCCCGAGCAAATGAAAGACCTCGTCATGCTGCGGCGCGGTCTGGTGCTGATGGTGGGTGCCACGGGCTGCGGCAAATCGACAACGCTCGCGGCAATGATCAATCATCGCAACGAAAAGACGTCGTCGCACATCATAACGATTGAGGACCCGATCGAATTCCTGCACTCAAACAAGAAGTCGATCGTGAATCAGCGCGAAGTCGGGCTGGATACGAAGTCGTATGGCCGTGCGCTAAAGAGCGCAATGCGCGCCGCTCCGGACGTGATTCAGATCGGAGAGATTCGCGATCGCGAGTCGATGCAGGCCGCGCTCGACATGGCCGGCACCGGCCACCTCGTGGTTGGCACACTGCACTCCAACAACGCTTCGGAAACGCTCGACCGGATCATCAACATGTTTCCACAAGAACAGCACGGTCAGATCTTCATGGACCTGGCGCACTACTTGCGCGCGATCCTTTCGCAGCGTCTTGTGCGGTCTCGCGCCGGTAAGCTGGTTGCGGCGGTCGAGCTCATGCTCAATACGCCGCATATCAAGGACCTGATGCTCAAGGGCGACATCTCGGCCGTCAAGGACGCGCACAAGGACAGCGGCGAGCA
>CAMYMP010000507.1 GCA_947259435.1 uncultured Woeseiaceae bacterium | reverse complement strand
GGGCGGCGTCACTGGCGTCCGCGCTGCCGCTGCAGATCATCGATCCAGATGTGCACGAGCTGGTTGCCGGCGCCCCCGATCGGCGCCGGCGCTACCTGGATTGGATAGCGTTTCACGTGGAACGCGGATATCTGGACATCTGGCGGCGCTTTCGTCGGACGCTCAAGCAGCGCAATGCGGCGCTCCGGTCCGGGACGCCCGGAGAGGCCATGCGGGGCTGGGACGCGGAATTCGCGACGCTCGCGCAGCAGGTGGACGCTGGACGGAGACTCGCCCTCGAAGTCGCAACCGGTGCGCTCGAGGAGGCGGGCCTGGACCTGCTCGGCAGCGACGTGCGTTTTGAGTATCGTGCTGGCTGGAATGAGGAGCGCTCGCTGCTCGACACGCTCCAGGCGGGTTTCGAGCGGGATTTGCAGCAGGGCAGCACTCAATCGGGGCCGCATCGCGCTGAACTCAAACTAATCTACGACGAGCGGCAAGCCCGGCGGCTGGTGTCCAGGGGGCAGCAAAAACTGCTCGCCTGTACGATGGTGCTTGCCGCCGCGGAGACCGCGCAGACAGCGCTCGAGAGGCCTTTACTGCTGCTTCTCGACGATCCCGCGGCGGAGCTGGATGCGGAGTCGCTGGAGCGGCTGATGCGGCGGGTCGCAGCGCTCGGTTGCCAGGTGATCGCGACGAGCCTCGAGGCGGATAAAGGTCTTTTCATGGGTCCTGCAGCCGTGTTTCACATGGAACATGGCGCGCTCCAGAGAGAGTCCTAGCACGGGGTATTGTGGTCCCGGGCGGGCCGCCGAGACGCTCGGCCAACAAGCCGCAGGCAACACCTCAGAAAAACGGCATATTCCCTTAATAAATAAGGCTTTGGGGGTACTTTAAGGGACCACGTTTGATACAATAGATCGGTTGTAATCCGAGGACATGGAATGACCGACGAGTCTGAATATACTTCCAGTAATATCAAGGTCTTAAAAGGCCTCGAGGCCGTTCGAAAACGACCGGGCATGTACATCGGTGACACCGATGATGGCACCGGCCTGCACCACATGGTTTTTGAGGTCGTCGACAACTCCATCGACGAGGCTCTGGCGGGCTATTGCGATGCCATCACGGTCACGATTCATGCCGATGAGTCAGTGACGATCACGGACGATGGGCGCGGTATACCGGTCGATATGCACCCCGAAGAGGGGCGCTCGGCGGCAGACACACCAACAGGAGTATGAACACGGTGAGCCGAAGGTGCCGCTCGAGATAGTCGGAGACACTGACCGAACGGGCACGACGATTCGTTTCAAGCCGAGCAGTGAGACGTTTACGAATATCGAATTCCATTACGACATCCTCGCTCGACGGCTGCGGGAGCTGTCGTACCTCAACTCCGGCGTGCGTATCAATCTCGTCGACGAGCGCGATGAGCGCACGGACACGTTCGAATACCAGGGCGGCATCCGGGCCTTTGTCGAGCACCTGAACCGCAACAAGACGCCCATCCACAGCACCGTTTTTCACTTTTCCGTGATGAAAGATGAGGTTGGCGTCGAGGCTGCGCTGCAATGGAATGACGGCTATCAGGAAAACATGTTCTGCTACACGAACAATATTCCGCAACGCGATGGCGGAACCCATCTGGCGGGCTTTCGCAGCGCGCTGACCCGGACGCTGAACTCCTACATTGAGAAACAGCCAAGTGGCAAAAAAGACAAATTCACGCCATCCGGGGATGACGCGCGCGAAGGGCTGACAGCTGTATTGTCTGTCAAGGTCCCCGACCCAAAGTTTTCATCGCAGACCAAAGAAAAATTAGTTTCATCTGAAATTAAAGGCATCGTCGAACAGGCGATGGCCGGCCGGCTCGAAGAATTCCTGCTCGAACAACCGCAGGAAGCGAAATCTATCGTTTCAAAGATTGTCGATGCGGCCAGAGCGCGCGAGGCAGCCCGCAAGGCCCGCGAAATGACGCGCCGCAAAGGTGCGCTGGACATCGCGGGCTTGCCCGGCAAGCTTGCAGACTGCCAGGAAAAAGACCCGGCGTTATCGGAGCTGTTTCTCGTCGAAGGCGACTCGGCCGGCGGCTCGGCCAAGCAAGGCCGGGACCGCCGTACACAGGCCATACTGCCGCTGAAGGGCAAGATCCTGAATGTCGAAAAAGCGCGCTTCGACAAAATGCTCGCGTCGGTTGAGGTTGGCACGCTGATTACGGCTCTGGGCTGCGGCATCGGGCGCGACGATTTCGATGCCGACAAGCTGCGCTATCACCGCATCATCATCATGACCGACGCGGATGTCGACGGCTCGCATATACGTACCTTGTTGCTGACTTTTTTCTATCGGCAAATGCCAGAGCTCATAGAGCGCGGGCACGTTTACATCGCGCAGCCGCCGCTTTACAAGATCAAACGGGGCAAGCAAGAGGTGTACGTCAAAGACGACAGCGAACTAAATGCGTATCTGCTTACCGCCGCCCTCGATGACGCTGCGCTGCACGTCAACAAGGACGCGCCGGCTTTGTCCGGCGTCGCCCTGGAATCGCTGGCGAAAGAGTACATTGCCGTCGAAGAGATCATCGCGCGAATTACGCGCCGCTACGACATCGCCGTGTTGCGCGCGATCAGCCTGCTTCCGGAAGTGACTCCGGAGTGGAGCGACAATCTTGACAAGCTCGAGAATTGGACAAAGAAGTTGTCCGCGGCGCTGCCGAAGGTGGAGGGCGACCGGGCGATGAACGGCAACGGAGGAAGTTATTCCGCTGACCTGGATCGCGGCGATGCGGGAGGTGAAGGCGTGCGCATAGCGATTACGAAGGTGCAACATGGCATCGGCGCTACACGCTATCTGCCAAGAGAGTTTTTCGACACCAACGAATACAAGCACATCATGGCGCTTGCAGGAAAGTTGTCGGACCTGCTCGGCGAGGGAGCATACATACAGCGTGGCGAACGCCGCAGCGTCGTGACAGAGTTTTCGCAAGCCGTTGACTGGCTTATGGGTGAAGCCCGACGCGGCCAGTCAATACAGCGATACAAGGGCCTTGGTGAGATGAACCCGGCGCAGCTTTGGGATACCACGGTAAACCCGGAGACGCGTCGGTTGATGCAGGTGAAAATCGAAGACGCCGTTAAGGCGGATGAAATATTCACGACTCTGATGGGAGACCAGGTCGAACCGCGACGCGAATTTATCGAAAAGAACGCGCTGACCGTCGCAAACCTCGACGTTTGACTAAAAGCGCGCGCTATCAGGGCGCGACGCACGCAGCAGTAATGGCAATATGGTCAGGTTGCTGATGACCGCGCCGATCAATGCAAGCGCACAGTAGCCCGCGAACAGTCGCGTCGTCGGAAAATCACTCAGCTGGCACAGCAGCAGACCGAGACACAGCACCACGGTACTTAGCAGCACGCTGAACTCAATACTGCTGCCCGAGACAGGGTCACCTGACGCCCGCCAAAAGAGTATGTGAATCGAGTCGTCGACAATGACGCCCAGCGCAACGAGAAACACAAAGATCGTAACGAGGTTGAGCGGGTTGCCGATAAGCCAGACGGCCCCACAGACGAGCATGAGGGGCACCGCATTAGCGAGCATCGCGCTGAGCAACGCGCGCACAGAGCGAAGCGCCAACAACACTGCGCCGAAAATAAGCGCTGTGGACCAGCCGACGGAGCGCAATAAAGAATCCATGGCCTGCCGGTCAATGTCGCC
>CAMYMP010000506.1 GCA_947259435.1 uncultured Woeseiaceae bacterium | reverse complement strand
AGCCCAACGGCAATCGCGTCGAGATCGCGGCCGGCGAGCCCGCCATAGGTCGGAAAACCTTCGGTCAGAATCAGGATGTTTCGCTCGCGGTGCGCGAGCTCCGCGTCGTTGGTGCACAGGAAACCGCCGATGTTGGCGAACGCGTCCTTCTTCGCCGACATCGTGCAGCCGTCGGCGTAACTGAACATCTCACGCGCGATATCGATCGTCGCTGTGGTTTCGAAGCCCGGCTCGCGCCGCTTGATGAAGTGTGCGTTTTCGGCGAAGCGGCAGGCGTCGAGGTAGAACGGGATGCCGGCACTCCGTGCGACCCGGCTGATTTCGCGAATGTTGGCCATAGAGACCGGCTGACCGCCACCGGAGTTGTTGGTCACGGTGACCATGATGAGCGGAATCCGCTCCGGTCCCTTGTCCGCAACGAGCTTTTCGAGCGCCTCGATATCCATATTGCCCTTGAACGGGTCGTTGGAATCGAGGTCATCGGCTTCGGCGCACGGCAGGTCGACTGCCTCGCCACCACAGAATTCGATGTTGGCTCTCGTCGTATCGAAGTGGGTATTGTTCGGGATGACCGAATCCGCTTTGACCATGACCCCGAACAGGATGTGCTCGGCGGCGCGCCCCTGATG
This sequence comes from uncultured Woeseiaceae bacterium, assembly GCA_947259435.1. The sequence goes on along the minus strand of CAMYMP010000506.1, from coordinate 1,874 downwards.
AGTCGGAATTACCTGCTCGAAGCCGAATATGTCTTTCACGGTGTCGCGAAAGCGATACCAGCTCCTGGCGCCGGCATAGGATTCGTCGCCGCGCATCATGGCGGACCAGGCATCGGATGACATCGCGCTGGTACCGGAGTCGGTCAGGAGATCGATGATGACGTCTTCGGCGCGCAACATGAAAGTATTGAATTTCGCCGCCTCGATCATCTGCACGCGCTCGTCGCGCGTCGTCAGCTTGATGGGTTCGACCATTTTGATCTTGAACGGCTCAATGATCGTTTTCATGCGATCTGCTCGAAGCGTGCCTGGAAGAATCGCAGCATTTCGGGCTCGTAAGTGAAACGCAGCCCCTTGATCTCGTCTCGTCGGCGCATTACCTCTTCGACCGCCTCGACCGTCACGTCCATGTGCCCTTGCGTATACACCCTTCGCGGGATCGCCAGTCGCACCAGTTCCAGACTGGGTTTGTGATTCTCACCAGTAACCTTGTCACGACCAGCCGAGACAATCCCTCTTTCCATCGATCGAACACCCGATTCGACATACAGCGCCGCCGACAATGCCTGGGCCGGGAGTTGTTCCTGCGGGATGTTCGGCAGCATCTTCGTTGCGTTCAGGAACACCGCGTGGCCGCCGATCGGATTGACGATCGGTATGCCCGCCTCGCGCAGACGCCGCCCGAGATACTGCACCTGCCCGACCCGCGCGTGGATATGGTCGTCCTGCACGCTCTCGGTAATACCGATTGCAAGTGCTTCCATGTCGCGCCCTGCCATGCCGCCGTAAGTGTGCAGGCCTTCGTAGACGACGACCATTGCACAGGCGTTCTCGTAGAATCTTGCGTCGTTCATCGCGAGGAATCCGCCGATATTGACCATGGCATCCTTCTTGGCGGACATCGTCGCCGCGTCGGTCAGCGCACAAATCTCGTAGACGATGTCTTTGATGGATTTGTCTTTGTAGCCGTCTTCGCGCTGCTGGATAAAATGGGCGTTCTCGGCGACGCGCGTCATATCGTGCACGAGCATGATGCCGTGCTGGTCGCACCATGCGCGCAGTTCTTTGAGGTTGGCAAGCGATATCGGCTGGCCGCCCGCCATGTTGACGCAGGTTGCCATGCAGACGTAAGGAATCTTCTGCGCGCCAACTTCATCGACGATCGCGTCCAGCTTGTCGAAGTCGAAATTGCCTTTGAACGGGTGTTCCGAATCGGCGTCATGGGCCTCGTCGATGATGGCATCGACAAACGTCGCGCCCGCGAGCTCCTGGTGCAGGCGCGTCGTCGTAAAATACATGTTGCCCGGCACATAGTCGCCGTCCGAGATCCGAAGCTGGCTCAGGATGTTTTCGGCACCGCGGCCCTGGTGGCACGGCACCGTGTACTTGTAGCTGTAGTACTCCTGCACCGTGTCCCGCAACCGATAGAAATTGCGGCTGCCGGCATAAGCCTCGTCGCCCATCATGAGCCCTGACCACTGCCGGTCGCTCATGGCGCTCGTCCCGGAATCTGTCAACAGATCGATGTAAACGTCTTCGGAACGCAGCAAAAAGGTGTTGTAGCCAGCCTCTCGAATGGCTTTGAGACGGTATTCCCGGCTGGTCATCTTGATCAGCTCGACCATCTTGATCTTGTAGGGCTCTGCCCAGCTTTTTGTGGTCATGACTGCACCTCCGGATTGACATGACTATCCGGCTTCAACCACAAGCATAGGGCGTCGTGCCCAGGGCTACCTATACGTAAAAGTACCGCTCCCGGGAGCGCTAGATCGTCGCGACGGGTTCGAGTTGCCGGGACGCGGCAGCGGCGGCGGCATCGACGTCTACCTGAGCGAGCGTCTCTGCGTCGTTTGTGAATTCCTCGAGCAGTGTCT
>CAMYMP010000505.1 GCA_947259435.1 uncultured Woeseiaceae bacterium | reverse complement strand
CAAGCAGATGACTACGTGCAGCTGAATATTGCGACGTACTTCTAAAACCTCGTCTCGGCCATCTCCCATACTGTCGTGGAGCGAGCACCGGAGCGGCAAAATATAAGGAGAGGCCGCTCAAGCTCGTCACACGCATTCGCGAATTCCTCGACGTCTTGTTCGGTGATCGCTTTGGGGTTGACGGGGAGGTGCAGGAACGTCATCCCGAGTTCCTCCGCCAACTTCGCAAGGTCCGCGGACAACGGCTGTCCCATCGACTCCCCATCAGGCCGGTTGTTCATGATGCTGCGAACACCCTGTTTTGCCGCGAGCCGAACATCGTGCTCGAACAGTTGCCCGGAGACATAGACCTGGGGCGCCAGCTCGAGCACCCTCATCTGTAAGTAATCCTGCTTCAATCTCTTGTCCTCACGTTCCGTAGCGAATCGATACTACACTCACTGTTGTCGTTTTCTCGCCAGCCGTGATCACGACCTCATCATCCACGTGTTTGCCGAGTAATGCCCTTGCGAGCGGGGAGTCCATGCTGATCGCGAATGCCTTTGCATCTGTCTCGTCGGGACCCACGATTCGATAGGTGCGTGTTTGGTCCTCGTCATCACACAGTTCCACGGTGGCACCAAAATAGATCGCATCGCTTTTAGGCGCCTCGCGAACCACGGTTAGTACTGGCAGGCGCTTCTGCAAATAGCGAATGCGTCGATCCAAACCACCGAGTTCTTTCTTGCGGTAGATGTATTCCGCGTTCTCAGAGCGGTCGCCTTCTGCGGCTGCCTCAGCCAAAGCTTTAACGACATCGCGGCGGCGCAGCCAGATGCTATCCAGTTCCTCCTGCAATACGACAAATCCCGCCGGCGTGATATAGGGCGAAGAGCTCGGAGCGGGTGGACGCCAACGTCCCATCAAGTACCTCCCATTTTCGTTCCGAAAATTCCATTATGCTGCTGCCAGCAGCGCATTTGCGACACCTTATCGCAATTCATTGACGGTATAATCGCGCCGGTCATGCTCGCTCTCACCAACATCTCCTTGCGTCGCGGCCGCAAGGTCTTGATCGAAAACGCCAGTTTCCAGATTCATGCTGGACAACGCATGGGCGTGATCGGTGCCAATGGCTGTGGCAAGTCATCGTTGTTCGCCATGCTCCTGGGCGAACTGGAACCGGACGACGGTGAACTCGCACTGGACCCGAAGGACGAGATCGCTCACGTTGCGCAACAGAGCCCACACGGTAGCGGCTCCGCCGTCGATTACGTCATGGATGGCGATCGTGAGTTGCGCACAGTGCAGGCCGCCATTGCCGAGGGTGAAAGCGCTGCAGACAAACCCGACCTGCACCTCCTTTACGAACGGATGGAGGCCATCGACGGCTTTACGGCTGAGTCGCGCGCGTCGCGACTGCTGCACGGTCTTGGCTTCTCGGCGGAGGAATACGCGAAACCCGTTAAGGCGTTTTCCGGTGGTTGGCGCATGCGGCTCAATCTCGCTCGTGCTCTCATGTGTCGATCCGACATCCTGTTGCTCGATGAGCCGACCAATCATCTCGATCTCCCGGCGATCTTGTGGCTTGAGCGCTGGCTGAAGCGATACGAAGGCATTCTGTTGGTGGTCTCGCACGACCGGGACTTTCTCGACCAGATCTGCACCCGCATTGCACATATCGAGAACGAGACGATTAGCCTGTTCACGGGTAATTACAGCCAGTTCGAGGCCCTGCGTGCCGAGCAGCTTGCGCAGCAACAGGCGATGTACTCTCGCCAACAAAAAGAGATCAAACACATTCAAAGCTATGTCGATCGATTTCGATACAAAGCGTCGAAAGCACGTCAGGCACAAAGCCGGCTCAAAATGCTCGAACGCATGGAGAAGATCGCGCCTGCGCACGTCGACTCTCCGTTCCGGTTTCATTTCATGGAGCCGAAAAAGCAGCCACAACACCTGCTCGGCCTTATCGACGCAACGGTGGGCTACGGCGACGACGTCATTCTCGACAATATCGTCCTCAACCTGTCGGCCGGGGACCGCATTGGGTTGCTTGGCGTCAACGGCGCCGGCAAGTCGACGCTCGTCAAAGCCCTGGCCACAGGCAGCACCCTGCTCAAAGGCGAGCGGGTTCTGAGCAAGGACACGCAAATCGGCTACTTTGCCCAGCACCAGCTCGAGCTGCTGCGCCCGGAGCACAGCCCCATCGATCATTTACGGGACTATGCACCCGGCGACCGCGAGCAGGATCATCGCAACTACCTGGGCCGCTTTGGCTTCGGCGGAGAGCGGATCTTTGAGCCGGTGGCGCCATTCTCCGGTGGTGAGAAAGCACGGCTGGTATTGGCGTTGATGATTCGCCAGGGGCCAAACCTGTTGTTGCTCGACGAGCCGACCAACCATCTCGACCTCGAAATGCGCCAGGCCTTGAGCGTTGCGCTCATCGAGTACACCGGTGCGCTGGTGGTCATCTCGCATGATCGACACCTGCTAAGAAGTGTTTGCGACGAGTTACTCATCGTTCACGAC
>CAMYMP010000504.1 GCA_947259435.1 uncultured Woeseiaceae bacterium | reverse complement strand
GCTTGTGGTGCCGCTTTTTTGGCCAGGGGTCGGGAAAATAAATATTGATTCGCCGCAGCGAGGCCGGCGGAAGCTGCTGCTGCAGCACATCGATCGCGTCTTCGGCGATGAGGCGCAAATTCCCGATGCCGGCGTCCCGCGCTGCGATCAGGCAGTGCCCCAGGCCCGGTTCGTGAACCTCGATGCCGAGATAGTCGAGGCCGGGATTTTCGGCCGCTTGCTGTACCAGCGTCTCGCCATTGCCAAAGCCTATTTCGAGCACGACAGGTGCGCGACGTTCGAACAGTACCTCGAAATCGAGCATTCGCGGTGCGAATTCGACGCCGTATCGCGGCCAAAGCTCGTCGAGTGCGCGCCTTTGCGATGGCGTCAGGCGGCCCGCGCGGCGGACGAAGCTGCGAATCGGCCGATGCGGCATCGATTGATCCTTGTCCGGCGCCATCGATCGTCTTATCGCAGCAGGCGTACCGGGCCCGTCTTCTCCGGCCAGCGGCCACGAATGGATGAGTAGTATGAATCGATGATAGCCATGTCGGCCTCGCGGTCGCCGGTCAGCGTAATGATGGGACCGAGGCCCAGGCGCTTGCTGCCGTAGTCCAGAAAACAGAGCACGACCGGCACGTTGGCGCCCTCGGCAATCCGATAGAACCCGCTTTTCCAGCCGCGCATCTTGCTGCGCGTGCCTTCCGGCGCGAGGCCTAGATTGAAACTGTCGTAGTCCTCAAATGCGGTAATGGCTTCGCTGACGGCCGAGCCGCCGCGTTCACGATTGAGCGGCACCGCGCCGAAAAACCGCAGCAGTTTGTCTAACGGAAACCAGAACATCGATTTCTTGACGAACCAGTGGACGTCCAGGCCGATATAGGTAATGTAGACAATCGCCCAGAACCCATCCCAGTTCGACGTGTGCGGGGCGGCGATAAACACCGCTTTTTTGAGATCCGGAACCTTGCCGACGACGGTCCAGCCGCCGAGCCTGAGCAGGAACCTGGCGAGGCGTCGCAACATCAATCCGTATTCCTGTCGTCGTCACTCCTGGATTCTGCGAGGAGCGCCGCGAGGTTCTTGATGATGACCGGTAATTCGCGCAGAACCTCGCGCAGCAGCGGCAGGTTCTCGCGCAGGTCGTCGAGCACCGCCTTCGGTCCGATCTGTTCGTTCATCCACTTCTTGAGCACCGGATGCGCCGTCTTCCAGAGGTCGAGCTGTGGATACAGCTGCCGACCCAGGCCTTCGATATTGAAGAGCGTCTTGTGCAGCAGGATCATCTGCGGCTGAACCTGTACATCGAATCGCTGCGCGACGCGGAACAGCCGCATCAATAGCTGTGCAAACGAGATTTCCGCCAGCGGTTTGTTGAAGATCGGTTCGCAGACCGTTCGCACGGCCGTTTCGAGTTGATCGATTCGCGTTCCCTCGGGCACCCAGCCCGAGTCAATATGCAACTTCGCGATGCGATGATAGTCGCGATCGAAAAACGCCAGGAAGTTGCTCGCCAAATACTTCTGATCCTCCGGGCTCAAGGTGCCGACGATGCCGAAATCGACCGCTGCGTATTTCGGCTTCTCGGGATCCGTGACGATGACGAAGATGTTGCCCGGATGCATGTCGGCGTGGAAGAAGTTGTGGCGAAACACCTGGGTGAAGAAGATTTCGACGCCGTTCTCGGCAAGAACCTGGATATTGGCGCCGGATGCACGAAGCGCATCCATTTCGCTGATCGGGATGCCATAGATGCGCTCCTGTACGAGCACCTCCGGACGGCAGTAGTCCCAGTAGACGTCCGGGACGTAGAGCATATCTGACCCGGCGAAATTGCGCTTCAGCTGCGCGGCGTTGGCCGCCTCGCGCATCAGATCGAGTTCGTCGATGATTGTCTGCTCGTATTCGGCAACGATTTCGAGTGGCCGCAGACGCTTGCCGTGTTCCCAGTACCGATCGGCCAGCCCCGCCAGCATGCGCAACACGTCGAGGTCTTGCTCGATTTGTTCCTGCACGCCGGGGCGCAGCAGCTTGACGACTACCTCCTTGCCGCTCTGCAATTGCGCCGTGTGGACCTGAGCTATTGATGCGGCTGCGAACGGCTCGACGTCGAAGCGTTTGAAGACTGAATCGACATGCTCGTCATAAGCCGCGTTAAGAATTTCGATGGCCTCTTCGGCCGGAAAGGGCGGCACCATGTCCTGAAGTTTAGCCAGTTCGTCGGCAACGTCGGCAGGAAGCAGGTCGCGCCGTGTAGAGATAGCCTGACCGAACTTGACGAAGATCGGGCCGAGTTCCTCGAGCGCAAGCCTTATGCGCTCGCCAAGCGGCGCGGACGTGTCCCGCCGTCGTGGTAACAAATAGAAAAAGAAACGCAGCGGCCGCAGCAGGTGCGTTTCCTTGATGAAGTCGTCGAGGCCGTAGCGGACGAGCACGCGCTGAATAACGAGGATTCGCTTCAGGGTACGCCGCCGACGCATCGTCAGGACCTGGCTACAATACGATCAAAGCGCGCTTCGAGTCGGGCAACGTCATC
>CAMYMP010000503.1 GCA_947259435.1 uncultured Woeseiaceae bacterium | reverse complement strand
CTTACACGCACGGCGTGCAGGCACAGCCGACGACCCTGGCGCATTACCTGCTCGCGTTTTCTGCTGCTTTCGAACGTGATGCCCAGCGTCTGCAGCAGTCTTATGCGCGCTTGAATCTCAGCCCAATGGGCGCCGCCGCCCTCGGCACGTCTGGTTTTCCGATCGATCGCGAACGGCTGGCTGAGTTGCTTGGCTTCGACGGGCTCATCGAGAACTCCTACGACGCGAATCTCGTCTCGTCAGTCGATTCCAAGATCGAATTCGCAAATGCACTGGCGACATCGGCGATCACGGTGGGCCAGCTCATGCAGAACCTGCACACGCAGTACCATAATCCGGTTCCCTGGATCCTGCTCGAGGAAGAGCAGACCGACGTCAGCAGCATCATGCCGCAAAAGCGCAACCCGCGGCCGCTCGACGCGGTGCGACTTCTCGCCAGCAGCGTTGTCGGCAGTGCGCACACGGTCACGCTCAATGCACACAACACAAACTCCGGCATGAACGACTATCGGCCCGGCACTCAGGCGTTGCACACTGCGTCCCAGGCGCAGGCGATGTACGAGGCGTATGTTTCGGTGATGACGCACCTGATCATCGACAAAGAGCGTGCGCTCGACGAGGTGGATAGCGATTATTCGACGATGACCGAGGTTGCTGATGTCCTGCTGCGTGAAGCCAGCGTGCCGTTTCGCGTCGGCCATCATTACGCGTCGGAGTTGACGGGCTTCGGCCGGGCCGCAGGCAAGCGTCCGAAGGATCTGCGCGACGACGAATTGCTGGCCATATACAAGGCATCGACCGGGCAGGACCTGCCGCTCGATGTCGACGTGATCCGCCGGGCCATGGATCCGGCTGCGATGGTCGCGGGGCGCAGCGGCCTGGGCGGGCCGCAAAGTGACGAAGTCCTGCGCATGCTGGCACGTCATAATCAGTCGCTCGAGGCCGGTTTCAAGTGGCTAAATGCCTCTCGTTCGCGTCTCGTCAACTCGGCAGCAGGTCTTGAGCGTAACTTCCTGCAATTAAAGTAAAAACGTGGATTGCGGCACGGGTACGGCTGTGGCAGAGTTGAGTTGATACGGAGTTCGCAGTCAAAGTCATGAAGCCACCGAAATGAGTGGCGTGACGAACTCATCAGAGGGGAGAAATCATGTCGATCGACACCACATTTCCGTGCGGCTTCCGCCGCGTAAGCTCACTCCTGGCCGCTGTTGTATTTCTGCCCTTTGCTGCGGGCAATGCGCTTGCGCAAGAGGAGGAAGAAGACGACGAGTCGATCGACGAAATCGTTACGACCGGGTCGCAGATAAAAGGCGCAAAGATTTCCAGTGCATTGGCGGTCTCGGTATTCAGCGCGGAAGAAATCGAAATCCTCGGTGTCGAGTCGGGCGACGAATTGCTCGACATGATTCCTGAGATGGGCCAGAACTTCTTTAGCGAGTCGGATACTGCGGGCGGCGTGAACGCGGCACGTGGCGACGTCGGCGCCATCAATATGCGAAATCTCGGTACGGGCAACACGCTCGTGCTGCTGAACGGCCGGCGCCTCGTCAACATGGCGACCTATCAGACCGAAGAAGTCGGCGGCAGCTTTGTCCCGGTGAACTCGGTCAACTCGAATCACCTCCCCGTTTTCGGCGTGGAACGCATCGAAGTTCTGCGTGACGGGGCCTCGGCGATCTACGGTGCCGACGCCGTGGCCGGCGTCATCAACACGGTGTTGAAGGACGATTTCGAGGGCTTCACGATTCGCTTACGGCAAAGCGACTACGACAATATTCCGCGCGACGACCAGGCTGTCTCCATTGAATGGGGTGACAGCTTCAACGGCGGCGCGACGCACGTCGGCGTATTTGCCCGATACCTGCAGCGCGACCGCGTGAACTCCAGGGACAATCCGCGCTGGGCAAATTCGGATTTCCGCCGATTTTTCGATTCGAGTTCGCCGTTTTCGACGAGCACCCGGTTCCGCAACGACAGCGCAAATTCGTATTGGGGTCGTTTCGATGTCATACCCAGTCTGCCGAGCAGTCACAGCCTGCGACAAGAAGATGTGACCGACGGCAGCGGTGAGTTCGAGCTCTTTCCGATCGATCATCCCGACTGCACAAGTACGTTTTTTGACCTCCAAAACGGCAACTGCATGCGAGAGGACGCCGGGTCCAGAGGAATTCGCTACAACATCAACGGCGAGGGCAAAGGCCGAGACCTTCTTTCCGAGCTCGAGCGGTCTACGGTATTCGGCTACTTCAATCATGAAATGGATTCCGGCCTCGAGATGTTCGCGGATTTCTACTACTACAGTTCGAAGACCAATCGGATTAACGACCCGAATATCGATTTGAGTGCTGTTCCGCTGCGGGTCGGTGCCTCGAATTACTACAATCCGCTCGGCAGGGCCCTGATTGACGGCCAGCCGAATCCGAATCGCCTGCCGGACCCGACCGGGGCAATCTACGCGGACGTGCCGGACGAAGGCTACGAACTGAACATGGACCTGTATCGCTTTGCCGAATATCCGCGAATTACCGACAA
>CAMYMP010000502.1 GCA_947259435.1 uncultured Woeseiaceae bacterium | reverse complement strand
CGGCTGTGAGGCGCGGCATGCAGCTGGTGTTTCAGGATCCGGTGGGGTCGCTGAATCCGCAGATGCGCGTCGCGAACATCGTTGCGGAGCCGCTGCTGGTGCACGAGCCCGAATTGTCAGCAGCTGACCGGCAACAAAAAGTGTCAGCAATTCTCGAGAGCACCGGGCTCGGCGAGGAATATCTGGCGCGCTACCCCCACGAATTGTCGGGCGGCCAGGCACAGCGGGTTGCGATTGCGCGCGCGTTGATTCTCAAGCCGAAGGTGCTTGTATGCGATGAGGCGGTCGCCGCGCTCGACGGCACGGTGCGCGAACAAATTTTGGCGCTGCTGCGCGAGGTACAGGTCGACAGCGACCTGGCGATCGTCTTCATCACACACGACCTGTCCGTCGTGCGCGCCGTCAGTCACCGCGTGCTCGTTATGTATATGGGCGCACTGGTCGAGCTGGCCGACAACGCCGCATTGTTCGAACGGCCGCGGCATCCATACACGAGGGCATTGCTCGAAGCTGTACCGGTTGCGGATCCCGAACACGCCGGCGGCAGCGCGACCCTGGCCGGCGAAGTTCCGTCGGCGCTTACGCCGCCGGGAGGCTGCATGTTTCACCCGCGGTGCAAATATTCGCGTGACATTTGCAAAACCGAGGTACCGAAACAACGAACGATCGGTGGCACTACGGTGGCCTGCCATCTGGCGGAAGAAATCTAGCCGCGCCCGGAGTTCCCGACATAAACGGTCTGTTACTGCATGCTCGGAATCGGGATAGGCATCGGTGCGCCGTTGACTGTTAGCGCACCCTTTTTGAATTCGGCGCTCATTTCGTAGACGTCGCCGCTCTTTCTCAGAAAGCCCATGCCGATCGCTGCGTTGAACTGCGGGTCCATGGCTGTCGCAATATCGACGAGTTCCGCGGGCACGCTGACATCGAGCGTAGCGTCAAGCGCGAGTAGCACGGACGGCCAAGTGAAGCGATGGAGATCGGTTTCTATGAGCTTCATCTTAAAATTCGTTGCTATCGTGCCTTGCGGCAAAGTGACGTCGACCTGATCGAAATCAAGCGCGAATCCCGAAGCAAGCAGGCGCTGCAGGTCAGGCTCCATCGCAATCATCATGTCGTCGCCGCTGACGAATTTATCTATGTCGTCCAGGCGGCGCGTGATATTTCCGAGTGATGCGGCGTCCATATCGGTGAGCGTAACGTCGATCACCACGCTACCTGGCCCGAGGTCTGGAAATAGCAAATTGTCGAGTTGGACCCTGCTGCGGCCCGAAACACGATCACCGTCAAGCTCGGCGTCCGTGTCAACTGACATCGGGCCGATGGTCTGCGCACCTTGTGCAGACGGTACGGTAAAAGAGTCTACGGTGATCGTTGCATCGCCAACGCTGAAACCGAATCTTGTCTGCTGCTGATTGCCGGAGAAAGCTATTTTGCCGATGTTGAAATCATCTTGCACAGAGGCGAACGTCAAGGAGTCGATAGCGCCCTCAAAACCGACAACGCTACTCGTTGGGCTGATTGTGACAAGGATATCCGTGTCACCCCATGTCGCCGTATCTCCGCCTTTTGAAAACGAACCGGCCTCGAGGACAAGATTCGACAGCAGGTTTCCGGTCAGTCCGACCTTGCTATAGACAGTGCCTGGCAAGTCGTATTTGACGCCGTCCGGATACTCGAGGCTCAGGGTCGAGACGGCGCTGCCGAGACCAGGCATCAGCGAGCCCTTGTCGCGCGACATGGAAGAGACCGGTACGAGGCCGTGGTCGAGTCGTGTGTCGATTACGAGCTCCGGAATGTCCTCGTCGCCCTGAATCGCTGCTAGGCCCAGCAGTGCGTCGCGCAGCTCGCCGTCGCGAATCGCGACGCGATGTTGCCCTGCCGACGAGAACCAGCCGCGGTCGAAACCTCTCGAGGTAACGGTTACCTCCTGAGACTCGGTGGCGGCCCAGTCGAGATTTTCATCCATCGACTGTTCTGCAAGGCGGCCGACGATTCCTGGCGATACCAGGACGACAATTGCGAGCAAGATAAGCAAAGCGACAAAGCCTTTTTTCACGACACATCCTCGTGGGCTGATTGCGTAGGGCCGGGATGCTAGCATGCGGCAAGTTGTCCTTCGGGCTGGAATTAACCGGCCGTTGTCACTAACATAGCGCCCTCGAAGCCCCCGGCACATCTGCCCTAACGTACAAGACTTTGAAAAATATAGTGATTAGCAAGAAAAAGATCGCCGCTGCTGCTGTGGCGCTGCTGCTTGCCGCTGCCGCGTCAACGGCTTTTGCCGAAGGCGATATCGCCCGCGGCGAGAAGCTCGGCTATACCTGTTTTGGCTGCCACGGCATTGACGGCTATCGCAACGCTTACCCGTCCTATCGCGTGCCGAAGCTCGGCGGGCAAAAGGTCGCGTATCTCGTGGCTGCGCTGCAGGGCTACCGGGACGGCAGCCGGCCGCACCCGACGATGGCCGCACATGCGTCGAGCATGAGCGACCAGGACATCGAAGACGTCTCGGCCTATCTGGCGAGCCTT
>CAMYMP010000501.1 GCA_947259435.1 uncultured Woeseiaceae bacterium | reverse complement strand
TGTTCAGCGTAATCTTGGTGATGTGTGGTACTTGCATCACATTCTTCAAGCCGAGCTTCTCCTGGATCTGCCCTTTGAGCTCGCTCTCGTATTGTTTGTGTAGTCTTGCCATTTCCAAACCTTCATAGTGTCGTCACCGTCGAATCGCGCGCTGGGGGCGCTCCTACGATGCCGCGTCTGTTCTTTCGAGCTATATGTCTACGGTCTCGCCGGTTGAGCGGAAAATCCTCTCCTTTGAGCCATCATCGGAAACGCGAATGCCTACGCGATCGCCTTTCTTTGTTTTCGGGTTGAAGACCAGCGCATTGGATATAGCCAATGGCATTTCCTTGTCGACGATGCCACCGGCAACACCGGCGTTTGGATTCCCTTTCTGGTGTTTCTTGGCGACATTGACGCCCTCAACCAATATGCGGTCGTCTTCGAGAATTTGCAGAACGGTGCCGCGGCGGCCCTTGTCCTTGCCGGTGGTTACAACCACCTCATCGCCTTTTCTGATCTTGTTCATTTCTTTCGTTTCCGTATCGCGGCTAAAGCCGCTCCTACAGCACCTCTGGTGCCAGGGAAATAATCTTCATGAACCGGTTCGTCCTCAGTTCACGCGTGACCGGGCCAAAGATGCGAGTGCCGATCGGCTCCAGGCGAGCATTCAGCAAGACAGCCGCGTTGCCGTCGAACCGAATCAGCGAGCCATCCTTACGGCGAACACCTTTGCGCGTGCGCACGACAACTGCGTTGTAGATCTCGCCCTTCTTCACCTTGCCGCGTGGAATCGCATCTTTGACGCTGACCTTGATGACATCACCGACGGCGGCATACCGGCGCTTCGAACCACCGAGCACCTTGATGCACTGTATGCGTCGTGCACCCGAGTTGTCGGCTGCATCAAGAACTGTCTGCATCTGAATCATGGCTTTATTCCGTCACTCCAACTTTTATTAATTGCTTTCCGTCGCTTACTACTCGGGGGCACGCTCAACCACGTTGACCACCCGCCAGGCCTTGTTCTTGGCAATCGGCCGGCATTCGCTGATCGTGACGCGATCGCCGGTTTTGCACTCGTTGTTCTCGTCATGCGCCATCAATTTCGTCGTTCGGCGAATGTACTTACCAACCACCGGGTGCTTGACCAGTCGCTCAATCGCAACCGATACCGTCTTGTCCATCTTGTCGCTGACCACCCGGCCAACCACGGTGCGCTGTACGTTCTTTTCCGTAGCTTGTTCGCTCATTTGCTTTCACTTTTTGCTTTGAGTTCGGCCATAATGGTTTTGACTCGTGCAATGTCTTTTTTGACGCGACCATATTCATGGTGGCGTGCCAACTCACCTGTAGCCCGCTGCATGCGCAGATTGAAGTGCTCGCGACGCAGAGCTAAAAGTTCTTCTGACAGCTCATCGGCTGACTTTCCTCTCAGTTCGTCGGCATTCATTACATCACCTGTCGCGATACAAACTTGGTCGGAAACGGAAGCTTTGCGGCAGCCAGGCGGAATGCCTCACGCGCCACCTCTTCCGAAACACCTTCCATCTCATAGAGCACACGCCCCGGCTGAATCTGGCAGACCCAGTACTCGACGTTGCCCTTACCCTTGCCCTGTCGAACTTCGAGGGGCTTTTTCGTAATCGGCTTGTCCGGGAACACCCGAATCCAGATCTTGCCGCCACGTTTGATGTGACGGGTCATGGCGCGACGAGCCGCCTCAATCTGACGTGCCGTCAGCCGGCCGCGCTCAATCGCTTTCAATCCGAATTCACCGAAGGCTACCGTGCCACCGCGAATCGCCAGACCACGATTGCGCCCCTTCATCTGCTTCCGAAACTTGGTTCTTTTTGGCTGTAACATTGCTTAATCCTGCATGCCTCTTATGCGCCGGCCGCTGATTCTTTCTCGTCGGCGGGCGCCGCTTCCGGCTTGTCAAAGACCTCGCCTTTGAAGATCCAGACCTTCACGCCGATAACACCGTAAGTCGTGTGAGCCTCTGCCAGGCCGTAGTCGATATCGGCGCGCAGCGTGTGCAGCGGCACGCGGCCTTCGCGATACCATTCTGAGCGGGCGATTTCCGCACCGTTCAGACGACCGCCAACTTTGACCTTGATGCCTTCAGCACCGACACGCATTGTGTTCGTCACGGCCCGCTTCATAGCACGGCGAAACATCACGCGACGCTCCAGTTGCTGGGCTATGCCCTCGGCAACCAGCTGGGCATCCAGTTCGGGCTTGCGAACTTCAGCGATATTGATGCGAACGTCCTGGATCGGCATTTTGACCATGTGCGAGACTTCTGCACGCAGCTTCTCGATGTCCTCACCTTTCTTGCCAATAACGATTCCCGGGCGTGCCGTATGAATCGTGATATTGACCTTCTTCGCCGGACGCTCGATGCTGATGCGGCTGACAGTCGCGTCCTTCAGTTTTGTCTTGATGAACTCACGCACCATGTGGTCAAGCCGGACGTACTCCGGGAACGTCTTCGAATCGGCGTACCATTTCGACGACCAGTCCTTGACTATGCCTAAACGGATTCCTGTCGGAT
>CAMYMP010000500.1 GCA_947259435.1 uncultured Woeseiaceae bacterium | reverse complement strand
GACCTGGATGTTGTGTCGAGCCCATTCCGTCGCCATGTTTCGCGTCAGCATTTTCAGGCCTCCTTTTGCCGCGGCATATGCCCCGACCGAGTCGCGCCCCAGCTCACTCATCATCGAACAAATATTGATGACCTTGCCTCCGCCCCGCTCCACCATGCCCGGCACGACGGCTTTGGATACGATAAAAGCGCTGGTCAGGTCCGTTTTGACGACCAGTTCCCATTCGTCGAGCGGCATGTCCAACAACGGAACGCGGCGGATGATGCCGGCATTATTGATGAGAATATCGATCGGCCCAACGTCCGACTCGATTTGCGCGACGGCAGCGGCTACCTCGTCTTCGTCTGTCACATCAAAACGATAGCCGGATGCATCGAACCCCGAGTCCTGATAAGCCGCCACTGCTTTATCGATCTTCGGCTGCGACGAGTTACCGTTGACGACCAGGCGCGCGCCCGCGGCGCCAAGTCCGTTGGCCATGGCCATCCCGAGTCCGTGAGTTGCGCCGGTGACGAGCGCTACCTTGCCGGTCAAATCAAACATATCCAGTCCACTCATAATTCCAACCCTAGTCGATAAGCCCAAAATAGCGCGGCAAGAACTCGCTGATGGCAGGCACATAAGTGACCAACATAAGCGCTACAAACAACGCCAGGTACATCGGGATCATTGGTCGCACGATCTTTCCAATACTGGTCTTGGCAACCGCGCAACTGACAAACAAGATACTGCCCACAGGCGGCGTACACAGACCGATCGTCAGGTTCACAATCATCATCATGCCGAAATGCAACGGCGACATGTCAAGCGCGACGGCGACTGGCAACAGAATGGGCGTGAAAATCAATACCGCAGGTGTCAGATCCATAAAAATGCCGATTACGAGCAGCATCAAATTGATTAGTAGCAGGATAACGATCGGATTGTCGCTAACTCCCTGCAGGAATGCTGCCATTTCCCCAGGCACGTTTTCGTAGGCAAGTAACCACGACATTGCCATCGAAGTACCGATAAGGAACATCACAATTGCCGTTGTCTCTGCCGAGCGCGACAGAATGTCTGACAACTCCGAAACCCTCACCTCACGATAGACAAACACGGAGAGGCCCAGGGAATATAAGACGGCAACCGCTCCCGCCTCGGTCGCCGTGAAAAGGCCGCCGAGGATTCCTCCGATTACAATGACAACCAGTAGCAAGCTGGGCAGCGCCGCGACGGTCCTCGCCGCCATCTCGCGAAGACCGACTCGCTCGCCAGCGGGCAGATTGTGCTTTCGGGCGTAGCCCGCAGCGACAATCATCAAGGCCAGACCCATCAGTATGCCGGGCAAATAGCCTGCTACGAATAATGCCGCGATTGATGCACCGCCACTCGCAACTGCGTAAATGATCAGGATATTGCTTGGCGGGATAATCAGACCCGTTGTTGAAGCGGTCGCCGTTATCGCAGCGCTGAAATTCCGGTCATATCCCTCTTTGTTCATCTCGGGAATCATGAAACCGCCAACCGCAGATGTAGCCGCTACCGCTGATCCTGAGATCGAACCGAACAGCATGCACGAGACGACATTCACGAACGCTAGGCCGCCCGGCACCATGCCCACAAACGCCTTTGAAAAGTCGATCAGGCGGCGCGCGATTCCGCCACGCGCCATTAGCTGTCCCGACAAGATGAATAATGGGATCGCCAGTAGAGCAAAACTGTTCAGGCCGCCGGCCATGCGCTGTGCCACCGTCGTCGCCGCAGGTAGAAAATCGACAACCAGCAGGAACGACGCGACTGTCGCCGTACCGATGCAGAACGCAATCGGCACGCCCAGCGCAAACAGGACAACAAAAATCGCAACCAGTACCAGCACTTCCACTAGTCGTCACCCCCCGCGGGACCTTGCAGCATGGCAAAAAGCGCAAACAGACAAATCAATACGCCGCTCGCCGGAATTACGGCGTAAACAAACGCGATGGGCAGTCCCATGGCCGCCGAATATTGCCTCAATTCCCAGGTCATCGTCACCAGCGAGCCGCCACCAACGACAAGCACGACCGCAGCAAATGACATGCAGATCAGTTGTGTGACGATGTTAAGACTCGCCTTGCTCTTGCCGGTAAGTTTGCCGGGCAACAGATCCAGTCCCAGGTGACTACGCCTTCGGTAAGCGTAGGCGGCGCCGAGCATGCCGATCCAGATCAGCAGAAAGCGCGCCAGCTCTTCAGTCCATGCGGCCGGTACGACGAACAGGTAGCGCGACAGGATCTGCCAGGTGACAGACACGACCATTGCGGCAACCAGAACGACAAGCGCCCCGCTCAACAGCCTGTCAACGACTCGCAGTAGTCCATTCATTCCATTTCCTCGATGGCCTGCAATATCTCTCCCGTCTTCGTTCCCTCGAATCCTTCCTTCATTGCTCGTACGGCTGAGCGAAACGGCTGCTTGTTGGGGTAGGAAATCGTCACGCCAGCATCGGCAACTGCTGCGAGCGACGCTTCGGTTTCCGCGAGCCAGAGCTCCCGCTGATATTGGACGGAGTCATCCACC
>CAMYMP010000499.1 GCA_947259435.1 uncultured Woeseiaceae bacterium | reverse complement strand
GCGTTGCGACAGATGCAGAGCGGGCAGACCCAGATTTCGAGGCAGCCGCTTCGCGAAACTGTCACAACACCGATCTCGCCCGCAATCGGCCTAGAACCCGAGGTCGAGGAACTGCGGGCGGGTGCCAACAGCCGGCTGGTCATCCAATTCACGCCCAGACCATCGCTTGCAGCAGCCGAACTGAACGCGCTGCGTGAGGATCCAATACTGAGCCGCCTAAGTGGCAGTCGCACTTTCGAACTCGACGACAACGGCGTACTTTCCTTGCTCGGTATTCAGTCGATCCCGTTGCTGGGCCTGACTGAAAGTGACAGTGAGCGGCGCCTGGGAGCAGAGCCCTTGCTCTCGCAGTTTGAAATCGATGTCCGCATTCTGGATTCTGTGCCAATCGGTGCCGCGGCGCTCAAACCGTTCGGTTACGATTTATTCGAGCCCAGTGAAGCGAGTTATGATCCGCCGATGACGGGTCCGGTACCGCCAGACTATGTCCTGGGCCCTGGCGATTCCGTGCGCGTGCAGTTGTTTGGCAACGTCAACGGCATCTATGAGTTCGACGTGTCGCGAGACGGTGTCCTCAATCTTCCGGAAATCGGCCCGGTTACGGTTGCCGGCCTGCCGTTTTCAGAATTCCGCGAAGACATCAAACGGCGTGTGAAGGAGATGCTGATTGGCACACAGGTAAGCGTATCCATGGGGCAGCTGCGCACGATTCGAATATTCGTGCTCGGTGACGCCAACCGGCCCGGTTCTTATGTCGTCGATAGCCTTGCCACGATCAGCAGCGCGCTCTATCGCAGCGGGGGTATCAGCCGCATTGGCTCGCTCCGAGACATTCAGCTCAAACGCAACGGTCGTGTTACCGCGAGACTCGATCTCTACGACCTGTTACTCAAAGGCGATACGTCGGGAGACAGCCGATTGCAGCCGGGCGACGTTATTTTTGTACCGGCAATAGGTGACCAGGTGAGCGTGGCTGGCGCTGTCAAGCGTCCCGCGATCTATGAAACGCGTCGTAGTGCCACAGTCAGCGATGTCATTGCGATGGCCGGTGGATTGCTCGCGGATGCTTATCCGGACGGCGCGCGTATTGAGCGAATAGTGGCGGGTCGAGAGCGTACGGTTGTCTCGATCGATGCTGACAGTCAAACCGCCACAACTATGACGGTCAGCCCTGGCGATGTCTTGGTCATACCGAATGTCTTACCAGAACTTGAGAGTGCCGTGACGTTGACCGGGTATGTGCATCGACCAGGACCCTTTCAATGGCGAGACGGCATGCGACTCACGGACCTCATCGGATCTACTCTCGAACTCAAGCGCGGCGCAGACATGGATTATGTCCTGATTCGACGCGAAGATCCCGCTACTAGAAGGGTCAGCATGGTGTCCGCGAACCTGGCCGAAGCCCTTGTTAGTCCTTCTTCATCGGAAAACATCACTCTCGCACAACGCGATACTGTACACGTATTCAGCCTGGCACTCGGCCGCCAGCAGACAATAGAGCCCATTCTCGAGGAGTTGGCGCTGCAGTCACGTTTCGGCGAGCCGTTCCACGAAGTCAGTATTGCTGGTCGCGTGAAGGCGCCAGGCACGTACCCGATGGAGCCCGGAATGAGGGTCAGCGATCTCATTCGCGCGGGCGGTAATCTGGCGGAAGAAGCCTACGCCCTGAAAGCCGAGATCGTCAGGTACGAGATCCTTAATGGGGAAAATCGAAGCACAGAATTCATTGACGTCGATCTCGACTCGATCCTCAGTGGCAACGAATCGGCTAATCTTGTTCTAAAGGAACATGACTTTCTCAGAATTGACACGTTACCTGAGTGGAATTCGTTACTGACGGTAGAACTTGAAGGAGAGTTCACTTTTCCGGGTTTCTATCGTATCCGTCGTGGTGAGACGTTGCGGCAGGTGCTTGAACGGGCGGGCGGGTTGACCAACCAGGCGTTCCCCGAAGGCGCAGTCTTCTTACGCGAATCGTTGCGCGAGCGCGAACAAGAGCAAATTGATGAGTGGTCCGAACGGCTTGAGGCAGACTTGGCGTCATTGTCTCTGCAATCTGCGGAAACATCCGGCTCAGAGACCTTATCGACAGGCCAGGCGCTGCTGGCTCAGTTGCGCGCGACCGAAGCCGTGGGCCGACTGGTCATTAACCTGGATCGCATTGCCGCGAGCACGGCGGGCGTCGATTTGATTGGGGATGTTGAGCTTCGTGAAGGAGACAAAATCCTGGTTCCGAAGCGGTCGCAGGAAGTCACGGTGATCGGCGAGACTCAGCAGCGAGCATCACACCTTCATCAACCGGGCCTGACGCTGCAGGACTACATTGAAATGAGCGGCGGATATACGCGCCGCGCGGACAAAAAGCTCGTCTATGTCGTTCGCGCGAGCGGCGCAATTGTTGCGGGAAGTCGTTCGAGGTGGCTTGGCCGAGGAAATCGCAGCGAGATACGTGCAGGCGATACTATTGTCGTTCCGTTGGATACAGATCGGATAAGGCCGCTGACGTTCTGGGGCAATGTGACCCAGATACTATAT
>CAMYMP010000498.1:11918-15264 GCA_947259435.1 uncultured Woeseiaceae bacterium | reverse complement strand
ATGGTGGTGGTTTCAGCTCGATCCGTACGAAGCCGATGCAGCTGGATTTGTCGAATCACGCTGGAATCCGACTTCACATACGGGGCGATGGCCGTCGCTACACGTGGCGACTGACAACCAACGCGCGCTGGCGTGGCAGGCAGGTCAGTTACTGGGCTGATTTCGAAACTGGCAACGGTACATGGAGCACGGTCAACATTCCCTTCTCCAGCTTCATTCCGCAAAACCGGGGGTATCAGCTGGATGGACCCGCGCTCGACCCCGGACAGATCACGGGCATGGGTCTGATGATCTACGACAAACAGGACGGCCCGTTTGAACTTCACCTGGCCAGTGTGCGCGCCTATTCAGCGGAGGCACCCGTTACACGGCCGGACAATGGTGGCTAGGGGCGGAATGGATTTGCGCAGCGAATACAAAACGACGCTCACAACCGGGAGAAGCCAACATGGCCGAGCGCAGTAACACACAGATAACAATCGCAGTCACTATCGCTGTCTTGATAGGCGCCTTCATGTCATGGGCGGGCAGCGACGGCGGCGACCGTGTCGGCGCCATACCGGTATTTGCGCTGTGCGGTTTGCTGGCCTTCGCCGTCAACTGGCTGGTCTTCATCCCCTCGGCCCTGGCCGAGACGGAACGCTATTACGACCTGACCGGTGGCATCACCTACATCACAGTGACGGCGGTCGCGGTGCTCCTGTCTGGCGAACTCGATGTACGCGCCTCGCTGGTGGCCGCGATGGTCATGATCTGGTCCCTGCGACTGGCGACGTTCCTGTTCCTGCGCATCTCGCGCGACGGCAAAGACAGCCGCTTCGACAACATCAAGAACCGGCCACTGCGATTCTTCATGGCGTGGACCCTGCAGGGCCTTTGGGTGCTGCTGACCGCAGCGGCGGCGCTCGCCGTCATTACCGGCGGCGTGCGCGAGCCGCTTGGAGCTGTCGGCATCGCCGGTATTTTTATCTGGTCGATCGGCATACTCATCGAGATTATCGCTGACCGTCAGAAGTCGAAATTCAAAGACGACCCGAGCAACGAGGGCAAATTCATCAACGTCGGCCTGTGGGCCTGGTCGCGCCACCCGAATTATTTCGGCGAGATCGTGCTTTGGACGGGCGTGGCGATCGTGGCCGTGCCGGTGCTGCAGGGCTGGCAATGGGCCACGCTGATTTCGCCATTGTTTGTCACGTTTCTGCTGACGAGGGTCAGCGGCATCCCGCTGCTGGAAGAGAAGGCGGACAAGCGTTGGGGCGGCCAGGACAACTACGAGGAATACAAGCGCAGGACGCCTGTGCTGATCCCGAAGCCGCCGGCCATGCAGGCGTAGCGGATCGCGTACCCACGCCCCTCGCCAGCAGTGCCGTAGATCTGTACTGATCGCCGGTGCCGATTAATAAGAAGGCAGATTGCTCAGGTAAGATCCATTGGTATGCCAACCAATGTCACACCCGAATATAAAAAAGCCGAGGAGGCTTACCGCAAGGCGCGCGACCCCAGGGAACGCCTGGCCTGCCTGAAGGAGTTGTTAAGGACGATTCCAAAGCACAAGGGCACCGAGCACCTGCAGGCCGATATCAAGACGCGTATCAAGCAGCTGACCGAGGAGCTCGCGGGCCCCAAGAAGGGCGGTCGCCGCAGTGGCCCGTCCCATGTCGTGCGCCCCGAAGGTGCCGCACAGCTTAGCCTCGTGGGGCCGCCCAATGCGGGTAAATCCAGTTTGCATGCACTCCTGACCGGATCACGTAGTAACGCTGGACCGTACCCGTACACCACGCATCTGCCAGTGCCGGGGATGCTCGCCTATGAGGACATCCACTTTCAGCTGGTGGATCTGCCGCCGGTGTCGGGTGACTTCATGGAGCCGTGGTTTATCAATGCTCTGCATCATGCTGATGGGGTGTTGCTCGTGATCGACGTCAGCGATCCCGATTGCCTGGAGCAGGTCCCGACAATCCTCGAGCGCCTGGCGGACAGGAAGGCTTTCCTTACACCGGCATGGCCGGGCCTGCAATCAGCGGAACCGGAGGAAACGAATGAGGCGGAAGATCCGTTTCGCCTCGACTTGCCCACTGTGTTGATCGCCAACAAGTGCGACCTCGATCCCGATCCCGAGGAAGTCGAGATCCTCGAGGAGTTGCTCGGATTGCGTTTTCCTGCTCTGACAATGTCGGCGAAAACCGGAGAGGGCCTGGATGAGCTAGGGCCTTTTCTTTTTCGTGCACTTGAAATCGTCCGTGTTTACACAAAGACCCCGGGCAGACCGGCAGATACTGACAAGCCTTTTACGGTGCGACGCGGCAGCACGGTACTCGATGTCGCGGGCCTGGTGCACAAAGACATTGCCCGAAACTTGAAGTTTGCACGCATGTGGGGTGCCGAGGTATTCGACGGTCAGCAAGTTGGCCCCGACCATCTCGTGTCTGATGGCGACCTTGTTGAGCTGCATATGTAGGGACGATTAGGCCTGCTCTGAGTCTCATCGCGGCAGGCTATCCGCGACACTTTTGCGCGGCGTGTTCTGAGCTCGGTCCGCCCCAATTTCTTCCCCGAAACCCAGGCTAACTAATTGATATTTCGTTATTTATAGTTGTTGACGCCGGCGGGCGACGGCGTATTATTCTGCTGCCCGGGATTCCGGGTGATAGGCCTTAGGAGGGCCATGAAACATATGAAAAAGATTCTTTCGCTGATCGCTTTGACAGCCATCAGCATGCCCGCAATGGCAGCCGACAAGCCTGCCTTTTATGGCAGTCTGGGTGGTGGTATGTATCAACTTAAATCCCAGGGATTTGATGAGACCGCAGCAACCGCGACGATTCTCGGCGGATACAACTTCAACGAAAATGTCGCTGTAGAAGCGGCATACTCGAGATTGTCCAACGTGACCGACTTTGTCCGGCTCGTCGAGTCTGGCGAGGGTATGGACGTGAGAGTCGGTGGCAACGCCTGGGATCTCTCGACGAAGCTGTCGCTTCCGCTCGGTGACCGGTTTATGCCATACGGCCGCCTTGGCTGGAGCTACGTCGACCTTAGCGCACGTGCAACCGCTAACGGCATCGCTGTTCGAGTAAACGACTATGACGATGCCTTTTCGTGGGCAATAGGTACGGGCATCAAACTGAACAAGCGTTTCACCGTAAATGGTGAGTACGCGAGGGTCATGGTCAATGAAGGCGACTTTGATCGCATGTCATTGAACCTGAGCTATCGGTTTGGTGCGCACTAAAACGCCTATGAAGTCTTTTTAGACTTCGTAAGCACAACCGGCACGCGGCCAAAAGGCCGCGTGCCTTTTTTTGGAATCGTCAGATCATCATTAGCTGTTCGCTGCGACTTGCTG
>CAMYMP010000498.1:0-11802 GCA_947259435.1 uncultured Woeseiaceae bacterium | reverse complement strand
GTCGTCGAGCGCACGTTTAACAGAGGCTACGACCTGGTCCCGGGATTTCCGTATGTCGACCGGAGACGAACCGGTCCACCACGTCACTTCGAAGTCGACGCTGCTCGCTCCAAAAGCATTGGCGAAAATCTGCACGGGCTTGTCTTTATTCACACTGCCGACACTTTCGACTGCTTTCGTTATAACGTCGCGTGCTTTGTCGATGTCTTCATCGTAGGCGACACCGCACATAATGGTGACACGCCGCGTGTCTTTGTCCGTTCGCACCGTAACGGGATTCTTGAATAGCACCGAGTTGGGAATGATGACGGGTTGGCCGTCGGTTTGTCGGACGAGCGTGTCGCGGATCGTGATGTTCTCGACGACGCCTTCGATCTCATCGACTTCGACGTGATCGCCAATGGCGAAGGGCTGTCGGAACAGAATCAGCATGCCTGCAAAAAAGTTTTCAAAAATATCTTTGAAGGCAAATCCTATCGCCACGGAGCCGAGCCCCAGTCCTGCGATCAGGCTGCTCGGCTTGACACTTGGGAACAGCACTATGGCGGACATCGCCAGGCCTGCAGTCCATACGCAAATGGTGATGAGCTTACGGATAGCTAGCGCCAGCGATTGCTTTTCCTCGCCGGCTGGCAGCATGCGCGTCACGAGACGTCGCGCGAGTTTCGCTACGAGCCACGTCACGAGTACCAACAGCATAGCTGCCACGATGTTGGGGAGGTGCTGGATCATGGCCTCGGCCAGAGATCGCAGCTGGTCTTGAATGAGTTGTAGCGGATTCATGGTTCTCCTTTGGTTTTGACTGCCGTATTGCGGGCAGTGCTCCACCAGTTAAGCCAACGTATCGTAACCGTAACACGATAGTTGCGGTTACGCAACCGTTGCGATATACTTAATCTATCGTCATAAGGAGGTAATCAATGAATCGTTACATATTCTTACTAGCTTTAGCACTAACGTTGATGGCATGTAACAGCGAATCAGCGACAGACGAAATGTCTGACGAGTTCGATCATGTCACCCACGAAATTAGCGAAGGGCTCGATTCGATGACCGATTCGCCTGAAGACGCGGCCGATGAAGTAAAAGATAACGTCGAACAGGCTGCCGACGAAGTTGAAGACGTGGCGAGCGATGCTGCCGATGAACTCGAGCAGGCCGCCGACGAGATTGACGAGGAAGTGTCGAGCTGACCTGCAGCCGACCTAGGACTGCGCAGGAGCAAACGCGAAAACGCCCCCGAATCGGGGGCGTTTTTTTGTCTGGAGACCAATCAGACGCCGCAAGATTATCGGCTGTCGAGTACCTCGAAAGTCAGGCCAGCGTCGCGTCGCAGCCGCTCGATAAGGCGGTCACCGAATATCGTTGCGGGAGTCCAGAAACCGCCAGTCGCGTTCTCTTTCCCGACGTCACGGGCGAGACACAGGCCGGCCTGGCTAAGCATCTTTGCAGTCGAGCCATAACCTGGGTCGCGGTCGCCGGTCACCTTGACCCTCAGCTCCTCGCCGTCTGCCGTCCTGCCGACGAAACGAAGGTCGAAAAAGCCGTTCTCCTGCGCTTCGGGGCTCGGACCCTCGCCCGGGGCGGGCACGAACTTCTCGAGCACCCAGCGGGTGGGCGCGATGGCGGAGCCGAGCATGAATGCACCGACTGCGCTTGCGATGCTCATTGCCGTTACGTAGCCGCCGATACCGCGGCCGGTCAATACCGCTTCGTCATAACGGAAACTCGCGCCATAGGCGCATCGTGCAAGAGCGTTGGAGCGGTGCACGACCCGGGTGTTGACGCCGCCCATCACGAACGGCGCGACCCAGGCGTCGAAGTCCGCGTCGCGCTCGGCGAAGCCCACATTTGGCTGGCGGGTGTGCGCGGGATGATCCGGCGGGCACAGGGAATGCGGATTGGCCATCTCCCGGCGCAGTCCCGGATCGGCCGCGAGTTCTTTGGCAATGTTCATCATGCTGGCGACCGTGCCGCCTGATGCCCCACCGCGCATGGCACGCACGCGCATTTTCACTCGCTCACAGGGAGATCCGAATCGCTCGAGGGCCTGTTGCTGGAGGAAGAAGACACCGAGGTCCGAAGGGATTGAGTCGAAACCGCAGCAGTGCACAATACGCGCCCCGGTGGCTGCCGCCGTCTTCTCGTAACGCTCGATCATCCGGCGCATCCACTGCACCTCGCCGGTGAGATCGCAATAGTCAGTGCCGCTTTCGGCACAGACCTTCACCAGTGGCTCGCCATACACCGCGTACGGTCCCACCGTGGAAATCACGACGCGCGCCTTGCTGGCCAATTCGCACAGTGCCGCCTCGTCCGCCGCGTCGGCGACGATCAATGGCACATCGTGGTGGGCAGCCGCAAGCGTCGCCCGCAGGTCGTCGAGTTTTTCGGGCGAGCGGCCTGCCGCTGCCCAGTCGAGTTCCCCGGCGCCGAACTGCTCTGCCAGGTGACGACACAGAATCTGACCGACAAAACTCGTGGCACCGAAGACTACGATCTCGTGTTTCATATCAAGGCTCGAATACTGAAGAGGCTACATCATGCGGGTTGTCGATGGATCCAGCGCAATTGTAGGCTGACGCCGACGAGGAAAAGGGCCAAAAGGCCCAGGTAACATATTTTCAGAATCGGATCTTCGATTGACGTCAGAACAGGATCGCCAACTGGCAAACGCAGCAAGCCATCAGTTACCGCGGGAATACAATGGAAGAGTAACGTCGCCGAATAACTGATCGCCTGCACGTAACGAGAGAGTCTTCCGAATAGTTTCGTTGTTGCAGCTACCGTCCCTACAGCTAATGCCAACAATGTCATCACCGCGAGGGCATGACCTGGACCAAACTCTCCGCGTTGAAAAATGCCCAGGGCGGTGCCCGCGGTAATCAAGGTGGTTGCCAAATAGATCTGCCCCGACCGCGTTTGCGGGGATATTTCCTTGAATCTGGCGAGTGTAAAGCCACCACTGACAAGGGCGATGATACCCATGGCGGTATGAAACCAACCTAATGGAATTATCTCAGGCATGCACAGTTCTCAGATCGATTATTGAAGCGATGCTATCACGGAGTCGCCGGTACGATTTGGGCCGAAAGATGAGTCGGCCAATTTTTCAGTCGCGTAGTGTTAAGCGTTATCGCTTTTTCTTGCGTGGCTTTGGCGGCGGGAGTTCCTGCTGTGTTTGCTGGATGAGACCGGTGAGCCACTCAGCGTCGTCGATTTCGTCTTCAACGAGAAAGAAGTTCTTTGACCCTTCGTAGGCAGGCGCCTCCGTGACGTTGCCAATGTAAGCCCTGCCCGCGTCCGTCGGTTTGACGAACAACTGATTATCGCAGATTAACGCGACGACCTTGCCTTTTGAGTACAAGGTGGTGCCGCCGAACATGTGCCGGTAAGACACGTCGCATGCGTCATCAATCTGGTCACAAACGTAGTCGATGAAGTCGGAATCGTTCGCCATGCACAGCCTCCTGCGCCCTATTCTACGGATTGGCGCTTTTGAAGGAATACATTTTGAAATGATTGGTGGCCAGGGGCAGAATGGACCCGCTTCGCCGGTTCCTCAACGACCTCAGCGTCTACATCGACCCAGTCACATTGAGGAAGACACCCTGGTGATCGAAGCTGAGATCCGTCAGGTCATCGGAAAAGTCGGTGAAGTTGTAGCCAAGGCCGATTTTCAGATGGTCGCCGAGGTAACGCGAGATCGCGGCCAGCGCGCCGCTACGATGCTCGTTCAGATCCGACAAATCGAGCAGCCGACCTTCCACCAGCAGTTCCCAGTTCTCGCGGAAGCGGTAGTCGCCACGGATGACGTAGAGGCTCGCATTGTTATCGAAAAACTCGGGGTTGTCCCGATCAAGGCTGATTTGGCCCAGGCGGTAGGCGTATTTGCCGCCGATCGAGAGATTCGGCGTAATGTCGTAGCTAACGTCAACCGCCGCTATGTGACTCTTCTGTATGAATTCCGCAGAAATGTTCTGCAAGCTAAGCTGATCGGTCGTCGGGACGTTGTAGAAGTACGTATATTTGACGAGCGCATTGAGGCGGTCGTGGCGGACCGGTCGATAAGCGTAACCAAAAACGGCCTCGGTAAATCCGCCGTCGTAAAATGTCCCAAGCGAACTCTCACTCTCGGAGTGATTCAGTTTCCCAAGCAAGCGTGCCGCTGGGCTGATCTGATATTTAAGGCTGTTGCGGAACAGCCATGTCTTTCTTTCCGTACTGCTCAGATCCAGCTGCTGCGCATCGTCATTGCGATACTCGATGCCACTCGATATCTGCAGGTCATCCGTCGCAAAACCGATCTGCACTCCGCTGGCAAGGCGTTCAGTCTCGGCGCCGGTCTGTATGTCCTGCAGAGTGCCTATGTCGGTCGTGATGCCCAGACTCCACTTCTGCGTCGGCGCGAATGTGATCCCGGTGCCATGCGTCAGTCCGGTCATCGTCTCGTTATGCTGGTATCGCTCTTCCAGGAATACGCTCGTGCTGTCCGCGATGCGTGACTTAATACCAGCGACGAGATTGCCCTCACTGCCTCGCCCGCTGGGTAAGCCGTTATCGGTGCGCTCATTCTCGAGAGCGTAATTGAGGTACATGCTCGTATGATCGGAATGGGCGTAGTTCGTGCCCATCCGGCCGCCCGCGCCGAGATCGCCGTCCGAAAACTCGGCCTCGATGCTGAACTTTTCATTGATCCGATACGATCCGCCGACGCCGAAGCGCCCATTCTCGCGCCGATCGCCTGTTGTCGATAGCGTATCCTGTGTGAAGACATACGCATCCCAGGTCGACTTGGCGTCGTAACCCAGCTGCAGGATTGCATCGACTCGCTCACCCTGTTCTTGTGTCAGCGGCACAATGATCGAGCCGTCGATGCGCTCGTCCTTCCGATAACCGGCCTTCAGATCCCAGTGCTCGCCGAAGCTGTAGCCGACGTTTAACTCCTGAGCCTGTGTTTCAATGCCCTGCTCCTGAACTCGGTGGTCGACTTTGGCGCCAAGCGAGAAACGCTCGCCGACTGGCAAGCTGAAGGTGCCGCCATAGGTTTTTGTCTCGGTAAGCGCGGTCATGCCCGGCGCCGAATAACCCGCATCGGCTTCCTGCACATACATCGTTAACGCGCCATCGCTGAAGCTGACGAAATCCTTGAAGCCAATACTGATATCGGCACGATTAGCATCCGCCTCCGCGTTGACGAACGACGCCGGATCGTAGCCATTGAATTCGAACCCGCCATCGTCGGAGATCTGCGGCAGGGCGACCAGACCTTCGCTCCGCGCTTGCTGTACCTTCACCCAGGAACCCGCCGTCCACCGAAACGTCAGGTCGGCGGCTTGCAGACTGCTGTCAGTGTCATCCTGTTCATTCACGTTCGCGGTTGCGCCGAGTTTTACGTGATCACCGATCCAGTAGTGTGCCTGGCCGCCGGTAGAGAGCGCATCGATATCGTCAAATCCAGGCGTGTACTCATAACGGACAACCAGATGTGCCTCGTCTCCGGAAACGGAGCCGCTGCGTACGAGCAGGTTGTCGGTGGCGATCGACGCGAGCGGCTCGGCAAGGAGAATGCGGCCTTGCAGGTAATCGACATCGTAGTCCAAAGCAGGCGTGAGATTGAGCACACCGGTGACGACCCCTGAAACCTTATCGCGTAACTCGATGCGCACGCGCTCCGAGCCGGCGAGAATGTCCTGGCGTTGCAGGAAATACAGAGACCCGCCCGTGCCCCGGAATTCTTCGCGGCTTGCAATCGTACCCGGCTCAGCCGCAAAAGCGTCTACAGCCAGACGGCGTTCGCCGAAGTCCGTCGTTGCCTCGGACTGGTAGTGCACGTTCGCGCCGTACAGGCCTCGGTCAACCTGTGCGAGCTCATTATTCATGTAGGCGATCTTGAAATTGCCCCACTGACCGTAATCGTCGTTCTTGCCGAGACGGACGTAAAACCTGCCCATGCTCGGTGCCATCTCTTCAACGGTCGCGTCGTCACCGAAGGTCGGATAGTAATAGTCGGGATCCATGCGCCGGAATAACTGATCGGGCGACTTGTCCATGAAGTTGCTGAAAATGTTATCCAGCGATCCTTCTCTGGTATCGGCGCTCGCGGTCAGTTTCCAGTGATCGCCGAATTTTCCGTTAACAAAGAACGCGAGTCGTCCGTCGATATTGGAGTCATAGTCGTAGTCGGAGTTTTCGCCTTGAAGCAGGTCGATCGGACCGCTCGCGGAATTCTCGGCGAGCGTAAGATCGGCCATACCGACGTAGAACCAGTCCTTCTCCTTGAACTCGAGATCACGGAGATACAGCTCACCGCTGCCTTCCTTGTCGACGACGGCGACTTCGACGGTATGTGCCCCCTCGGGCAGAATCTCTTCGGTGACGAAGCTGCCGCTCTTATCAATCGGAATCGGGCGCCCCGCAATCCAAACGTCCTGTTCCGGCGAAATGCCATTGCCACGCACGCTGACCGTGCCGCTGCTCAGTCCAATATTGTGGACGCTTAAGCCGTTTTCGCCGTAGGCGGCCAACAGTTCCGGATCGGGATCTTTTCGAGGCGCTTCGTCGCCGTCTTCCGTTTCATCGAGTGTGTTGTAGACGACCCAAAGCGGCTGCGCGTTAGTTTCATCAAAATTGCCGTCCGTGCCGTAAGCGCGCAATACGTATGCGAGCTCGAACACGGGACCGTTGATCTCGGCCAACACCGGATTCCATGTGGCAATACCGTCGACACCGATCTTGATCACGTCGAGTGGCTCGGACTCGATCGACTGGCCGTTTGCAAAAACCCGGATTTCGGCACGGTCGATAAAGTACGAATAGTTCGTATACATTCTGAACTGCACCGGTGTTGCCGTCGTCTGCACCCAGACGTCCGCAGGTGACAGTCCCGGCCCGAACTGCAGCATTTTCGACAGCGCAATGCGTTCAGGTTTTGCCGCGACACTGAGTCTAGGAGAGGAGCGAAGATTGTCGTAGCCGAACCGGATATCGGCTTTTTCGAACGCAACGTCCGTGCAGCGCTGGATGTCCGATGAACTTCTCTTCGGGTCGTCGATCGGTTCACCATCGACGGTGATGCGCATCAGATTGAGGCCGAGCGGGTTCTCGGGACTAAGCTCGCGCGTCACCCGAGTGATATCGACACCCTCGTAGTCATCAAGAACGGCCAGTTCATCGTAGACGACCTGAACCGCAACATGCGACGTCTCGCCCTGAATGAAGCCGGCGTTTACAACGTCGTCGGAGTGCACGTAACCGCGGCCCTCGAATTCAGTCTTCGCCATCTCGAGTTTGGCATCCAGCGCGACCAACTCCATCGCCCGGCGGGCGCGCGATGCAGACAGGCCGATGTCGTCCCCGTAGACAGATGCAGTCCGTCGCTGCAGCCGCTCGTTGCGCGTGTAGCCGACGAACCGCAGCCGCGGGTTGGTCTTGTCGGCGACGTCCGCCAGCGCCCGGGCCAGATCGTCGGCATAGCCTGATGGCACCAGAGGCTTTCCGTCGGCGAAGTCGAGATCCGCGATACGACCCCATGGCGGATCGTAAACCCGTGTCACGACTTCGGCACCGGCATCCTCGGGACACAACTGCGGCTCATCGGGCAATTCCTGTAGCGGATCGTCATACCAGAATTCGACTTCGACGCGACGATTCAATGCACGACCGCGCGGTGTCTGGTTGGAACCAATCGGCCTGTCCGAACCACGGCCATCGCTCTCGATCGCGTAGGTCGGGAGATTCAGGCTGTCCTGCACGGCCAATGCAACGCGCCGCGCACGCGCTTTCGACAATCCGACATGGTCACCGTAAATGCGCTCGGTTCTCCCTGTCAGCGGCACATCGTCGCTGTAACCGACAAATTTGACGACGACGTTCTGTTTTTCACTCAGGTTTTCCAGCGCCTGTTGGACACGCTCAACGAAATCATCGTCGACATCGATGGCCTCGGAATCGAAACGCAGCGGCGCAATCAGATTCTGAACCCGGGCCCGGTGAGCATGCCCTTCGACATAGCGAAGTTTGCAAACCGTTTCCATGCGGCACACTTTCACGCGTTTGATTTCGTGCGGTACCAGGAACTCCTCCAGCGCCAGCCGTTCGACCACCTCGTCGTACCAGACCTCGACTTCGACTCGACGATTTTGCGCACGACCCGCCTCGGTCAGGTTCGATGCGACCGGATCCATGTCACCGGCCCATTCGTAAGATATTGCCTCGGGCGGCAGGGCAAGTGCCGTCTGAAAGTGCTCTGCAACCTTGCCCGCTCGCTCACGCGACAGGCCGCCGTTATCGCCGTAAACCTGCTGGAGCTCATAGGATAGCGGCCTGTTGTCTGCATGACCGATCAGGTGCAGGCGCACGTTGATGCGATCGCGCATGCGACCGAGAATGGCACCAAGCGATTCGACGGTCGTGTCCGGTATGTTCGCAACGCCGGATTCGAAGCGAATTGGCGGGACCAGGTTACTGAGTTTGACGGTCTCGAGCCCATCGGTGACGGCTTCGCGCGTCTCGATGGTATCGCCCATTTCTTCGGCGACACGATCCGGATCCTGCACCCATTGCTTGAACGGTTCGTCATCAGTCAAGTGGCGCTCGACAGCCTCGCCGATGAGCGCCTCGTCGACATTGGTCGCACCGAACAACAGCGATGTCGGCATCGCGCACAATATGGACAGATAAGCAATCCTGTTTAAGACGTTCATTGGCTCACCTTTCTCGGTTTATCTGGCGGCGCTCCGAGTCGCCAGTGAATCTCAGGCTCGATAACGAGTTCATAGCAGCAGTTCAGGTCTTGCCATGCGGCCATGATTTGTTCTTTCATTGCATCCAGGCGTTGCTCGACGAGCGCCTCGGACTCGACGTCGGCAACATAGGACAGCCGCAGCACGGCGGGCCCCGTCTGTAATTCCTGCAGCAGCAGATCGATCCGACCTCGCCACAGATCGCGCATTTCGGTGGAACCCGGCTCGAAAACCGCATCGGCCATGTCGAGACCAACGACGCGATGGATCGACGCGCCGAAATTGATGCGCAACGCCTTACCACGTGTCGCTCGCTGGACTTGCACTGGCCGGGTCGAGGCGCGGAATCCACTCGGCAGAGTCCGGTCGTCGAGCTTCAGAACGAAGTTACTGCCCCGACTCTCGTGCGGCGTGATCGCACAGGTAATGTGGTAGCGGCCGTGCGTGTCCGTCTTCGCAGCCAGGCCTCGTGCCGTTACGAGGCGCACGCCTGCGAGCCCCGCCTCGTCACCATCCTGGTAGCCGTTGCGGTTGATGTCGTCGAATACCTTGCCGGTCACGTCGGTGCAGTCGAAAGTCGGATCGGGCACGAGACGCACCGTTGCCTCTGCTTCCTCGGACATGACCGTGCCGGAGACCGAGTTGACCGCTTGTGCACGATTAACGAATTCGCCTTCGGTGACACCGGCACCGACCGCCAACAGCAGTTTGATCGTATGCCGGCCATCCGTGGCCAGAGAGAGGTTCGACCAGATCAGTTCGCGGCCGACGACTGCCGGCTCGGTCTCGACGTCATCGAACCGCGCGGAACCTTCGACGTAACGGAAGCCGGCCGGGAAGCGGTCCACGATCGTCACGTCCTGCAGGTCAGCACCGAACGAGTTACTCACGGTAATCACGTACGGCACCATCTGGCCGCGACTGACATTCAAGAGCGGTGTCGTCTTGGTGACCGCCACCGCGCCATCGAGCCGCGGGTCGAGGGGAATGTGGTTATTGAACAGCTGCGACGAGCCCGGTACCTGCGTGTCATCAAGCGTCAGGAACGAGTGATACGCCGTGCCTGCGCTTCTGGCGGGAACTGATGGCGGCGGCGCGAACTCGGACGGCTGCGCTTCGCAGGTCTGCGCGGTTGCGAGCACGGCATCATTCGCCGAACCCGGACAGGCCGGCACATTGAAGGGCAGCGTGGTCTGATCCGATGTCGGCGGGATCAGCTCGGATACGCCGGACACGTAGCTGCTGTCCGGTGGCACTACCTGAATCAGATAATTCAGGCCGCTCGGACAGGAAGGATCGGAGAAGTTGATATCGAACTTGTAGTAACCGTTCGCGACGGTACGCTGACCCTGCTGATTTGGATCGTCGAAGCAGCTGCTCGGGACGGCCGTCCCGTTGCGCACATCGACGAGCGAGACCGTCGCCCCCGCAACCGGCGAGCGCGCCACCGAATCGTAGATCACACCGTTTGGATCGACGGGCATGTTCAGAGCGAGCAGGTTACTGCCTTCCTGGACGTCGATGTCGTCGATGCGCTGCTGACCGTCGGTGAAGTCGGAGTCGGTCTGCCCGAGCAAAGCGGTTGTCGCAACGGCTCCCGGCGCACTGAATCGTAACGAGTAAGTCTCGCCGGGAACGTAATTCGGTGTCACGTTGGTGAAGATGTAGTAGCCATCGACGTCGGTCAGCATCGATCGTATCGGCTGATCGTTGAACAGCAGCTCGACGGTCCAGCCCTCGAGCGGACGTTCGACGCCATCGGGCGTATTGTCATGGTCCGCGTCGTGCCAGACGTTGCCGCTGAGCATGCCGGCATCCGGCATGGCGCCGACGTCGATCGACACACTTGCCTCGGCCCACTTCAGCGGGTCGTCCCAGGACACCTGCCCGGTGTTGGTTATCGTCGTACCTTCGAGAAGCGCCGGATTGATGATCGCCCGGAACCGAAGTGTGATCATCTCGTCCGGATTCAGCGGACCATAATCGTTGAAGTAATCGGCCGTGATCAGTGTGCCGGCAACAACGACACCGTCGGCCAGCCCGTTCATCGTCGCCGAGCCCGGGACGTAGTTCAGGTAGCCCGGGTTGACCATGTCCAGGTCGTCGTAGATCGTGACGTAGTAGGCCGGAACCGCGCCGACGTTTCTGACCGTCACGACGTATTCGAGCTCGGCGCCCGGCAGCGCCGGCCCGCCGTTCACAACGGAGACTTCCTTGATGATCGACAGTTGCTGGACATCGCCAACGACGACGACGGTCGGCTCGGGTCCCGTGGCCGGATTGCCATCGCCGTCGGTCAATGTCGTCGGCACCTCGGCGCTGTAAACCACGGCCTGGTTGGTGATCAACGTTCCGGGCAGCACACCGGCGTTGACCTGCAGGTCGAACTGGACGACGGCTGATTGTCCGGGACTCAGAATGCCCTCACCATCACCAGGTACAGGTGGCGTCAGGTCGGCAGAGCTGACCGGGATACCGTCGATCAGCGGGAACACGCCGCCATCGGGCTGACCGGCCGGCAGGCCGTTCAGGGTTACGGTATCGGCAACGTAGGTCGTATCCGCCGGCACCATGTCAGTGAGATCAGCTGCTGTGGCCGGCACGGTACCGTTGTTGTAGATCGTGATCGTGTAGCGCAGCACGTCACCGGGATCAACGATGCCAGGCGAGCCGAGATCCACCTGCAGCGCAGCGGATTTCGGCGCGAACAGCAGCGGGTAGTTACCGACCACATCGCGCGTCGGGTCGTCGGCAAGCGGCGTTCGTGGATCGTCGGACGGCTGATCGGCAATGCCGTTGTCTACCGCACTGACGAACGCCTGATTCGAGATTATCGTGCCGTCAGGTACGTCCGGATAGACACTCACATCGAACACGATTGTCGCAACATTATCCGCGACACCCGTATTCATCACGCCAGGCGTCAGGTCCTCTGGCGCATTGACCGGAATGCCGGCCGCCAACGGTGAGCTTCCTCCGTTTGCATCGGCAACTGCGATGCCGTTCAGCGTCGTGCTGCCCACCACATAGCTCGTATTCGCCGGCACGAGGTCGACAC
>CAMYMP010000497.1 GCA_947259435.1 uncultured Woeseiaceae bacterium | reverse complement strand
CTGGGTGCAGCTCGATGTCTTGATCCCGGTCGTCGAGAAAAACAACTCTGGCCTTGCCGGAAATAAGGTAGAGGATCTCATCGCCATCCGGGTGCATCTCGCCGCCGTGAGGGGAATTCTCAGACATCGTTGCGACGCCAAAGGTCACGCCATCTACCGGGACCGGCGGATCCGGCTGCTCCCTGACTTTCGAGGCCAGCAATTCGCGACTGAGTCCAATTGTGTGGGTCGATGGATCAAATTTTGCCGGGTCGGACATTACTGAGAACTCCTCAAGCCTGCGCGGTGCCGCGAAGTCTGGATTTTATGATGATTTTTCAGAGCACGCCGGATAAACGAGCGCGCGGTCGTATATTGTCTGGCTGTGTTTATGGAAAGCCAACGTGAAATCGGATAGCTGCCCGCCCAGGCAAAGGCACCGACGACGAGCAGTTGCCTGTCGTCCAGTGAGTCAATCGTGTCCATTACACGCTCGAAGCCATGCTGCAATCGGGCGCGAACTGATCGGTAGGATTCGCGCCGGGATTTTTTTACGATGTCGGCGTTAAGGCGTGGCGTCTCGCGCCATCGATATCCCTCCGCCGGCGTCACGGGAGTCTCACCCCGCAGGCCTGCCTCGATCCATTCAACCACGTGCTCTGTCCACCAGACCCGAACGGCTAACAGATCTTTTACGGTCCAGTCGTCGACGCAAGGCAGGCTGGCGGCGCGCGGACCGGCAGCTTCGAGTTCGGCCCGCAACTTTGCAAAAGTCGAGCCGACGAGATCGGTGAGTTCGGTTCGCGTACTCGGTATGGGCATGCACCGATTATAGAGCTATATCACCCGTCTTCGATAATGTTGTCGGCAACCAGTTCCAGCAGACTATCGATGTTCTTGTCCCAGCTGAAATGCTCTTTCGCGTCATTGAAGCTCTGACGGCAATTTGAGCAGGTCGAGAGAACCGTTTTCGCGCCGGTCTTCTCGACCTGGTCCATTTTCAACTCGAAGACTTTGTAACGCAGCTCGTCGGCGCGATGAATCGTGACAACTCCACCACCGCCGCCACAGCACCAGTTGTCATCGGCGCCCGG
This sequence comes from uncultured Woeseiaceae bacterium, assembly GCA_947259435.1. Next base: position 2,647 of record CAMYMP010000497.1, on the reverse strand, counting down.
CGTCATCTCTTGCAGATCGATCCCGAGCGCTTTCATGACCGTGCGCGGCGCCTGCGTTGCGCCGCCGCGTCGCGAGACCTGGCAGGGGTCATGGAAAGTGACGGTCTGAGTCTGCCCGACTCAATCACTTCGGCCAGGTACTCTGAAATATGCATGACTTTGAATGGCAACGGCTTGCCATACATGGCCGCACCCATCCAGCGGAGCGCGCCGTAAGCGTGCCCACACTCGGGTAGCAGCACCAGCTTCGCACCGCACGCGACGGCCGCATCGATAATCTTCATCGTCGAGTGCTTTTGCCACTCGACGTTGCCTGACATCATGCCGAAATTGGTGGCCTCGTAACCGTCGGTGCGAAACGTCCAGTCCTCACCCAAGGCGTTCAGAATCCTGGCCGTGGCGCCGATCGCATTCGGGTACTTCATGATCTCGATCGACGACATCGTGACGAGGACATCGGCCTTTTCTTTATTGATGTAGACGTCGGTCTCGTGTTCATCGGCCATCCATTCTGCGCGGTCTTCGAACACGCTCGGGATCGCGCCAAGCGGGCTTCCCTCGACTTCGGCTCGCTCTGCTACGGCGTGCAGTTCATGCGGTACGAGCCCGGCCTGAAACATGCCGTGACGTGCCTGGCCGATAAGCGTCGCAATGTCGATGCTCATTGGACAAACCAATGAACAACGGCCGCACATGGTGCAGGAGTCGTACAGCAGTTCCTGCCACTCCTCGAGTTGCTCGACCGTCACCTCTTTCTTGAGGTTGAACAGGCGATAGAAAAACGCGAACGGACTCGCTTCGCGTTTGTAGGCCTGTTTGAATACCTCGAGCTTCAAGATGGGCGTGTACTTCGGGTCTTCGGTCTGAATGTAATATTGGCAGGCTTCCGCGCAGACGCCGCAGTGCATGCACGATTCCATATAGGTTGCCGTCGTGCGATTGATGTCCTTTGCAAAGTTCTCCATCGCTTTGGCGACACGCTCGTCGTCGGACATATCTCCCTGCAGGTCGAAGCGTGCTTCGGGTTTCTTGATGCCGAAACGTTCTTTGTCCGTTTCGAGCGGATGTTTCTGCATGACGTCGCTCATACTCGTGCTCCCTTGTGAGTGAAAGCGACACCCGTTGCATAACGAGAGCCGAAAATAAGAAACGCGTGCATGAGTTTGCCGAACGGGAACCAGATCAGCAGCAAATCAAACGACAATATGTGCACCGCTACGAAGGTGTCGTTGGTCTCTTCGCCCCAACCGGCGAGCAATCCGGTCGCGACGACCAATGCTGTGACCAGCAACGAGAACCAGTCGTCGAAGTTCGACAGCATCTTGAGTACCGGGTGCCGCAGCCGCCGATAGACGGTTACGGCAATCGTTGCCAGCAGCACGGCGGTGGAGATCCGCACGGCAAGAGCCGGCAGCGCCGGCCAGCCAAAGCCGAAAGTCTTCTCGATCAGCTCGATGTGGCCCTCGGCGGCAAAGATCACGATTGCCAGCACTAGGTGCATGAGATACGCATTGGCGATCGGCACTTTGATCCGGTCAGTGAGCGGGCCGTGGTTGATGCTGCGGGAGGCAATCATCCAAAGCCCCCCAAAGCGCTCGTTTCCGCCTCTGGGCTCGGATTTGTCGACCCGTTTTTTCATGCGCAGCAGGAACAGCAGCCGCCACAGGGCCCCGACGATGAATATGCCGATAGAGACGTTCAGGGCAGGGCCGCTCGAAAAATCCAGTAGGTTCATTGTTGTTACCTCGCCAAATTTCGTGCATTAGCATATTCGAATATAAGGGATCAGTGCATAAGGGAAATCGCTTATGCAGGGGGGCGGCCATTCGGTACCTGAGGCGATCGATCCTAGTCCGGCGGGTGCGAAACCTCGAAATCGCAGGCACGCGTTTGATAGTCGAAACTGCCGCCCGCATCCAGGCAAGCGTCGATGGCGAGAAACTCCTCCATCTCCTGCCAGGCGAATACAAAACAGATGACAGAGATCGCGCCGAACACTAACCAGGATAGATGCTTTGCACGGCTCGCAAGCAGAGCCACAAGTGCACTTGTGGCGAATGTGCTGCCTATCGCAATGAGCAGGTTCGACCTCGTCGCATGACCGAAATAGAGCAGCACGAGCAGGGCTGCAAACCCGAACCAGGCGATTGTGGTTAGATGCCACGCGAACCGAACGGTCTGCTTTGTAAAGCTGTCATCACCGAAGAGCTTCGGCAGTGGCTGTCGAAGCAGCCGCGTCAGAATATACCGCTCACCCAGGAAGGAGTGGGCGAGGCCGATTGCTACGACAAGAAATGCGGCGAGAAGGAGCATGATTAGAGTGACCTAGGGTTTGAGCATTGTCGATTCACGATCTGCCACGTGGGTGCTACCTGGTAACCGGCGGGCGGCTATCAGACATGATTTCGTCCAGCTTTCTCTGCGCCCGCTTCGGGTTATCAAGATCCCTGGCTTCGAGCATCTCGCATTCATCCCTGACCATCTGATCGATATCGACAGGATAGTGCCTGCAGTCCTCTGGACGGTCGTGATAGATGCGGCAAATATATTGGTCCTCGCCGGGTAATTTCTCCAGCCACGGGCAACTGCGCAACTGTTTGCCCGTGATCGGGCTTATCCAGATTTCCCCATTCCTTACATAATTGAA
>CAMYMP010000496.1 GCA_947259435.1 uncultured Woeseiaceae bacterium | reverse complement strand
CCACCGTGCCTCGTACGCAGAAAGCTCCTCGAGCGTTATCTTGCCGCCCGTGCGATTGACTTCGTCGACGAAGTGTTCTGCCCACGGACCTTCGGTGACATACTCCGGGCCCTCATTTGCAAGGTTCGTCAATGTCTGTGCCAGCCCGGGTTGGCGGACAGTATCGCCGACAGGCAAAATAAATCCGTCCGGCATCCATTTGGCTCGCGAAGCCGGATGCGCGCCGAGACGTTCAAACGCGTCGTACATCTCACCGTACAAGAACGAGTACATCGTGAAACCGTTGGACGCCGCCTCAATTGCGGGGCCAAAATAGTCTTTCCACGGTCGCGTCCCGTATCGCTCCGCCGCCGCAGCCATACCAGGCACGATACCCGGCACGCCAATGCGTTGTCCGGATGTAATTTCAATTTCCTGCGGGCGCGCCATGGACGAGGCGGCAGGCGCATCCAATGTGTGATCCAGCTCGGCGTCGAGGTAAATCAGCTCACCGGTGTCCGCCCAATAGATCAGGCCACCCATACCGCCCGCCAGCGTCGACATTTGCGGTTCAACCACATGCTGTAACGGAATCGCGGTCAGCATCGCGTCAACTGCGTTGCCGCCATCCTGCAATACCTCGAGAATCGCTCGCGTCACACGCGGATGAGACGAAGACGCCATCGCCTCCGACGCATTCGCTACCGGCTTTGGCCCCTGTTCAGCACGCTGCGCAAAACCGACCTCTGCCCAGAGCGCGAATATCGAAATTGCGACAAGTGTCATATTTTTCATTTCCGTCATGCCCTCTTTGGTCGCCAGTTAATCAGCTTGTTTCACATTTTCGATGAAGCGTTCAATCTCCTGCTCAAGCATGTCGAGTGTTAGTCCGCCGGTCATCAGTATGGCGTCATGGAAATCCCTGATATCAAATTTGTCGCCGAGTTCCTGCTCGGCGCGAGCGCGCAATTCCAATATCTTCAGCTCTCCCATCTTGTAGGCAAGTGCCTGACCCAGCCAGGAAATATAACGGTCAATTTCCGTCCGAACGTTGTGCAATGACAACGCGGAGTTATCTGCAAGAAAGTCTTGTGCCTGTTCCCGGGACCAGCCCTTGTAATGGATCCCCGTATCGACTACCAGCCGCACTGCACGCCACATTTCGTAGCTGAGTCGACCGAAATCGTCATAGGCCGTTTCGTAGACGTTCATTTCGATGCCGAGCTTTTCCGTATACAGGCCCCAGCCCTCACCGAAAGCATGCGGGTAGAACGCGCGCCGGAAATCCGGCACACCTTCTATTTCCTGCCGCAAGGCACTCTGGTGGTGATGTCCGGGCACACCTTCATGAACGGTAAGCGCTGCAAGCGTATACAGCGGCCGCTTGTCGAGCGCATAGGTGTTGACCATGTAATAACCACCACGGCGACCGCCAATGGGTGCCCCCCAGTATCGGCCAGTCGTGTAGTTGGGCGCGATGTCATCGGGCACCGGCTCGACTCCGTAGGAAAGCCTCGGTAGCGTCCGAAAGAATGCCGGCATCTGGCCATCAACCTTTTTGGCAATATAGGACGCCTCTTTGAGTAGTTGCTTCGGCTCATCCACGTAGAATTGTGGATCGGTGCGCAGGTATTCGATGAACTCGGCGAAGGTGCCGTTGAACTCCACCTGTCGGATGATTTCTTCCATTTCGGCGCGGATTCTCGCGACTTCCTGCAAACCGGTATCGTGAATGCCCTCCGGCGTCGCATCGTCCAGTGTTGTGTAAAAGCGGGTCAGATCTTCGTAGTACGCGTTACCGTTTTCCAGCGAAGACGCACCGAGCTCGTCGCGCGCTCCTGGCATGTATTCGTCGTTAAAGAACTGCAGGAACTGCTCGTATGCCGGCAGGACCGTTTCGCCGATGACGCTGGTAGCCTCGGCGCGCAAACGATTCACGTCAGCGTCACTAAAGTGTTCCGGAAATGTTTGAAATGGCGTATAGAAAATACTATCGGTCGGCTGCTCGACCAGGACGCCGGCTATTGAGGGAACTATTCCCGGCAGAATAACTTTAGGCTGGGTGAAACCCGCCGCAATACCGTCACGCATGTTGCCAGTATTCTGATCGAAGTAGAGATCGAGCGCACGCAGTCGGGCCAGGTAGTTCTCGTAATCCTCAACTGTTTTGAATGCCATCGACTCGTACATGCGCTGAATACCCATGTGAAAGCCGGAGTCACTGAGGATGGGCATCCTGTACTGCTGATATTTCGCCAAAGTCGTTCGGTGACCAACGATGAACCTGAAGAGATCGTAGTTGGTTTGATCATCTCGCGTCAGAGTCGATCTGTCGATGGCTTCCAGCCGTGCCAGGTAATCCAGATCTTCATCAAGAAATCGTCTTTGCGCCTCGGGCGACATATCCGGCAGACGATCATCGTAATCGGCCACGCCCATACGACTCGCAAACAAAGGATCTCTCGCCAGTCGCCCGTTCCATTCGTCGGCAAATAACTGCTGTAATTGTCGAGCTGCCGGATTATTCGACTCTCCTGTATCTGTCGTCACAGTGTCCGGCGT
>CAMYMP010000495.1 GCA_947259435.1 uncultured Woeseiaceae bacterium | reverse complement strand
CCGGGCCCATTCCCTGACGACGTAATTTTTCGCAACGATATTCAGCGCACCGATGAGCAATTCGGCGTATTTGGCGAATTGACGTTCGATATGTCGGACTCTTTTTCCGTGACCCTGGGCGCTCGCTATTACGACATCGAGGTCGATTTTGAGGGCAGCGCGAACGCGGCATTCTGTAACAGCTATCAGCCCGACGTAAACCGCTTTGGTACCGACATCACCGACCTCTACAATGCGGATGGTGAATTCACCTTCATCGGCGATTGCGGCGGCGGCGGTGGCATCACCTTCACGCAAGGACAGACGTTCGACGACATCAAGACCATTCTGACAGCGGCGGACCCGTTCAGCATCGGCCGCGGTGCATTTACCTGTGCGCCGAACGCGATCTGCGACGGCGAGATTCAGGGCATCGTGAATTCGCTGGATGCGCCAGGCGGTGCGTCCACAGATGGCACGATCTTCAAGGTCACCGGGACCTGGACGCCAAACAGTGACCAGCTTTACTATGCAACCTGGTCTGAAAGTTTCCGTCCGGGCTTGCTCAATCGTCCTGGCGGTGCGGTCGGGGCCAACGGCTTTACGGTCCCATTTGTGCTCGATACTGACGACGTGACGAATCTGGAGATCGGCTGGAAGTCCAGCTACCTTGACAATACGTTGCGCTTCAACGGCAGCCTCTTTTTCCTCGATATCGAAAAGCTGCAGACGACCATTTTTGATCCGAGTATTTCCAATCTGTTCTTCTCGGCCAATGCCGCAGACGCTGAGATAAGAGGGCTGGAGGGTGATTTGACCTGGCAGCCCGAATTTACTGACGGCCTTACGGTCAGTGCCGCCTTCTCGATACTCGATTCAGAAATTACCGCGGTTCTGACGCCGACAGACGACGTCAGGCTCGGCGATGAGCTGGCCTTTGCGCCCGAGTTTCAAGGTAATATTCGAGCCCGATACGAATGGAATATGCAAGACTCGAACCTGGTCGCGCATGTCATGCCCAGCGTCATATTCTCATCAGAGTCGTACAGCGACATTATCACGATCAACCGTGACGAAATTGACAGCTGGGTGATGGTTAATCTAACCCTCGGTGTTACAAGTGATAATTGGGGCGCCGAGCTATTTATCGACAATCTTACGGATGAGCGCGCCGAAATTGCGCGAAATTTCGTCTTCGATCGCACTAGTGTCACCTATGTTCGACCGCTGACGGCAGGCGTACGAGTTTCGTATGGATTCTAGACGTCGGTAGGTAAACATCCGGAACTATCAAGCGCCCCGAACCGGGGCGCTTTGTACTTGGCGAGGAAGCCTTCGTGCAACCAGGACAGATTGATTTAAGCCTGCAATCGATTCAGAAGAAGATCGTAGCCAAGCAATTTGATCAAGCCTTGAACGACCTTGGTGAGTTGCGCGAAGTCGTGCCAGATAATGCTGAAGCGCTGTATATGAGCGCTGTTTGCCATCGTTACCTAAGTGACTACGATCAAGCACTGGAAAGTTTGTCGCAGCTCAAGGCCATGGTTCCCGAGCACGGCCGGGCTCACCAGGAAGAAGGTCACACTTACCGCACCATGGGACACGCGGATGATGCCCTGAGGGCATATTCGCGCGCGTGTCGATTCAACCCGGCCTTGGTCGCGAGTTGGCGGGCACAATTGGAGATTCTTTCGCGTAAGGGCCTGAAGCAACAAGCAACGCAGGTCAAAGCGCAGCTTGACCGGCTCGAAAAACTGCCTAAGGCGTTGCTTGCCGTCACCGACTTGATTGCCCAGGGTAAGATTCTGAAGGCAGAGGATATCTGTCGACAGTTCCTGCAAAAGGTGCCGCATCACGTAGAGGCCATGCGCTTGTTGGCGGATATCGGCATGCGCCTGGGCGTGCTGGATGACGCCGAGTTCCTGCTGGAGAGCGCCGTCGAGTTCGAACCGGACAATTTGCAGGTTCGTCTCGAATATGTTCAGGCGCTTCGAAAAAGGCAGAAGTTCCAGAAGGCGCTGCAGCAGACAGAAATTCTGCGGGAAAGCGCCCCGGAAAACCCCCAGTTCAAGTCGCTGTTTGCTGTTGAATGCATGCAAATGGGGGACTATGACACCGCCCTCGTGACGTTCGACGAAGTTCTTGGACAAATTCCCGGCGACCCCGTAACGCTGACGTCCAAAGGCCATGCGTACAAAACAAAGGGCGAGTACGAGTCCGCAGTCAAGTCATACCGCGACGCAATAAAGAGCCAGCCCCAACACGGCGAAGCCTACTATTCGCTGGCTAATCTGAAAGTCTATACATTCCTTGACGACGAATTACGCGAACTGCATTACCAGGAAAACAATCAGAACCTGTCGCACATCGATCGTGTTCACATCTGTTTCGCGCTCGGCAAAGCTTACGAGGACGAGGGGGATTTCGAAAGGTCGTTCGAGTATTACGAACGCGGCAATCGGCTGAAAAAGAACCAGAGCCGCTACAAGGCTGAACAGATGTCCGAGGAGCTGAAAGCGCAGCGCGATGTGTGCACGGCGGAGTTTTTCGAGCGCAGATCCGG
>CAMYMP010000494.1 GCA_947259435.1 uncultured Woeseiaceae bacterium | reverse complement strand
GCACCCGCATTCATCGCGAGCGCGCCGCCTATCGTGCCGGGTATCCCCGCGAAAAACTCGGAAGGCCCAAGACCCCAGCGAATGCACTGCCGTGCGAGCAGTGTGCACGGTAGCCCGCTTCCTGCCCTGACGGCGTCCTGATCGATCCTCTCGAGGTCCTGCAGAATTCGCGCGGCGGAAATAACGACGCCGCGAATACCGCCGTCACGCACGAGCAGATTGCTGCCCACGCCGAACCAGAACACGGGCACCGATGGATCGAGCTCGCGCAGGAACAGCGACAGGTCATCGATGCTTGCGGGAATAAAGAAGCTTTCCGCGGGTCCGCCTACGCGCCATGACGTGTGCTTGCTCATCGGTTCGTTCGACCGCAGCTCGCCCCGAACCTGTGCCTGCTGGGCGGCCATCATGAGTGCACCTTCAAATCGGGTTTTTTGCGCAGCAAAGCGGGCAGTCCTGCCGCATAAGCGCCGATGTCGCCTGCACCCATTGTCAGTACGAGGTCACCCTCCTCAATCACGCTTTCAAGTACCGGCTGCAGCTCGTCGAGCGTCTCGACGAAGACCGGCTCGACCGCGCCGCGGGTCCGAACCGCACGCGTTATTGCCCGGCCGTCAGCGCCAGCTATGGGTGCCTCACCCGCAGCGTAGACGTCGAGTACGATTGCCACATCGGCCTCCGACAGCACGGTCGCGAAGTCATCGATCAGGTCGCGTGTTCGAGTGTATCGGTGCGGCTGGAATATGAGTACGACACGGCGCTCCGGCCAACCCGATCGCGCCGCCGATAGCGTTGCCGCGATCTCGGTCGGATGGTGGCCGTAATCGTCGACCAGCATTACTTTGCCCGCCGCGGTTTCCACTTCGCCGAGATTCTGGAAGCGACGATCGATACCTTCGAAATTTTTGAACGCGTCGACCACAGCCTCGTCGGCGATCTGCAGTTCGTCAGCAACGGCGATAGCCGCGAGTGCATTACGAACGTTGTGCATGCCGGGCAGCCGTAACGAGACGTGCAATCGCTCACGTTCAGCCGGACGAACCACGTCAAAGCGCGTCAGCCCTCCCGAAAACTCGATATTCTCGGCACGCACATCGGCGTCTTTATTGACGCCGTAGGTAACGATGGATCGTCCGATGGCGCCAAGGATTTCGTTGACACCGGCATCGTCAATGCACACGACGGCGAGACCGTAAAACGGCAGGTTGTGCAGAAACTCGACAAAGCCCGTGCGCAGCTTCTCGATGTCGCCCTCGTACGTCGACATATGGTCTGCATCGATGTTGGTCACGACTGCGAGCATTGGTTTCAAATGCACGAACGAAGCGTCACTTTCGTCAGCTTCGGCGACAAGGTAATCGCCCTGCCCGAGCCGGGCATTGGCGTCTGCGCTCTTGAGCCGGCCGCCGATGACAAACGTCGGATCGAGCCCTCCCTCGGCCAGAACGCTCGCGACCAGACTGGTCGTCGTCGTTTTCCCATGCGTGCCCGCCACGGCGATCGAATAGCGGAAGCGCATGAGTTCTGCGAGCATTTCGGCGCGCGGCACAACGGGCATCAATCGCTCGCGTGCCGCAGCAACCTCGGCATTGGTTTCATCGACCGCGCTGGAAACGACAACGGCATCGGCGTTCTCAATGTTTTTCGCAGCGTGGCCGATGAAGATGGTGGCGCCCTGGCTCTCGAGGCGCCGTGTTTGTTTGGTGGGTTTCAGATCCGACCCTTGCACTTTGTAACCCAGGCTCAGCATGACCTCCGCAATGCCGGACATGCCCGACCCGCCGATGCCGACAAAGTGCACGCAGTGAATTCGCCGCATCTGCTTGATCATGCCGCGACTCCCGCTTGCTGGAGACAGAGTTCAGTGATGCGGGCGAGCGCCCCTGGCTTATCCAGCCCGTGCGCTTTCTCTGCCCTGCGCAGTAAATCCTCGCGAGAGGACAGCCACTCTCTGAGTTGCCCGGCGAGAACATCCGCGGTCAACATGCTCTGATCGATGATGACGGCGGCGCCGGCGTCAGCCATTGGCCGCGCATTCGCTGTCTGATGATCGTCGACGGCCCCGGGATACGGAACGAACAGGGCCGGCAGTCCAACGGCACAAAGTTCGGCGACGGTCAGCGCGCCGGCACGACAAACAACGAGATCCGCCCAGGCGTAAGCAGAGGCCATATCGTCTATGAACGGCACCAGTTCGACCTCGACGCCATGTTTGTCATAGGCCGCCCGAGCGATATCCAGCGTCGCGCTGCCGCACTGATGGCGAACGACCGGGCGCTTGTGCGCTGGCAGCTTCGACAGTGCCTCGGGAACAGTTTGGTTAAGTGCCAATGCACCTTGGCTGCCACCGAGAACCAGCAGGCGCAATGGCCCCTGTCGCCCGCCATAGCGAACGGCCGGGTCGGCCACTGCGGCGATGTCCTCGCGAACCGGGTTACCCACGGTCTCCGCGTTGACATGAGAATTAAAACTGCCCGGGAAGGCTTGCAGCACAACCCGGGCAAGACGCGCCAGAAGACGGTTTGTAAGGCCGGCGGCCGCATTCTGCTCGTGAATGACGAGCGGCCGACGGGTGAGCCAGGCGGCGAGTCCGCCAGGCCCGGAAACGAAGCCACCCATGCCGAGCACGGCGGCGGGACGACGACGCAGAATGACGCCGAGCGACTGCAGCAGCGCCCACGCCAGTTGTACAGGTGCAATCAGGAGCGCGGCGAAGCCTTTGCGGCGCAGACCTCTTACACTGACCCATTCGATATCGATGCCGGCAGCCGGGACGACTGTCGCCTCGAGACCGCGATGCGTGCCCAGCCAGACGATGTCCTGCGCATGCGCTTCCAGCGCACGGGCGACTGCCAGCGCAGGATATACGTGCCCGCCGGTGCCGCCGGCCATGACAAGAATCGGCCTGTTCACGCCGCGGCGGCTCATCGTTTGCGTCTCCGCTTGCGGTTGACGGGCTTCGCGTCAACCACCAGTTCGTGATGAATCCGCAACAGCAATCCAATTGCGATCATTGTTACGATCAGGCTGCTCCGACCGTAGCTGATCAGTGGCAATGTCAGTCCCTTGGTTGGCAACAAGCCCATGTTCACGCCGACGTTGATAAACGCCTGCAGGCCGAGCCAGGTTCCCAGACCAATCGCCAGATAAGCTTCAAAGAACCGCTCGGAATCGGTTGCACGCATCGCGAGTTTGAAAACGCGCCAGAGAAGTGCCATGAACAACGTGATAAGCACAACCGAACCGAGCAGCCCGAATTCTTCGGCAAATACGGCAAACACGAAGTCCGTGTGTGCCTCGGGCAGGTAAAAGAGCTTTTGTACGCTATTGCCGAGCCCAACACCCAACCACTCTCCACGACCGATGGCGATCAGGGACTGCGTCAACTGGAAACCTGAATCGAAAGGATCAGCCCAGGGATCCAGGAATCCTGTAAGGCGCTTCATGCGATAAGGCGACGTTAGCGCGAGCGCGATCATTGCCAGCACCGCCGTCGCGAAGAACAGCAGGAAGTCGCGGATACGGGCGCCCGCAACAAACAGCATCACAAGTGCTGTTGCGAGCAAGACGATGGCCGCGCCGAAATCCGGTTCGGCCAGCAGCAAAGAGCAACTCAGAGTCAACACCAGCATCGGGCGCAGAAAGCCGACGAACTGCTCTCGCAGCGCCTTCTGTTGCCTCACGACGTAGCCCGCGAGGTAGATGAACAGGCACAAACGTGCAGGCTCGGATACCTGCAGATTTATGATGCCAAACCGTACCCAGCGCCGGCTGCCATTAACCTCGTAACCGATGCCGGGAACGAGCACTAGGCACAACAGTACCAGCCCGATTAGCAGCATCAGCGGGCCCAGGCTTTGCCAGACGCGCATCGGAATGAACAGGCAAAACACAGCCGCCGCTGCACCAATGACCGCGGCGATCAGCTGGCGCTCGACATAAAAGAACGGGTTGCCCGTCGCGTTATCGGAAACCGTAATCGATGCCGATGCCAGAATGACGAAGCCACCGAGCAGCAACGCCAGGACGATCGTCAACATCACGGGATCGAGCTTGAGCTCGGTCCTTAGTCGCGCCGGGAATGGCATTGTTGCGCTGCTTGCTGTCATTTCGCGAGTGCCTCCACAGCGTCGCAAAACGCATCGCCGCGAGCACCGTAGTTCGCATATTGATCAAAACTTGCGCACGCCGGCGCGAGAAGTACTGTGTCGTCGGATTCTGCGTAGACCGCGGCCTGCACCACTGCATCGACCATGTCCTGCGCAAAGTAGACCGGCATCACGGTGTCGAGCGCGGCTGCGATAGCCTCGGCGTCCTGACCAATGAGCACAGCGGCGCGAAGTTTGCCCTCGAGAGCTGCCGCGAGCTCGCTGAAGTCACCACCTTTGCCCTCACCGCCGGCCACGAGAACCAACGTGCCATCGATCGAACCGATCGAAGCGACGGCTGCCGCGACATTGGTAGCTTTTGAATCGTTGATGTAGTTCACGGCCGCTTTGCGCGCAACGAACTGCATACGATGCGGTAAGCCCGGAAACTCACTGATTACTTGCAGCATTGCGGGCATTTCGAGACCGAGCAGTTCGCCCGCCGCGAGCGCAGCGAGTGCGTTGGCCTGATTGTGGAGACCTACCATGGCCAAATCGTTTGTCGCGATCAGCAACACGTCGCCGCGTGCGAGAAACACAACGTCGTCCTCGCGCCGCACTCCATACTGACCTGCTTCAGGCTCATCCAGCCCGAAGGTAATGACCCGGCCGATATCTTTCACATATTTCGCCGCCTTGTCATCGGCCCGGTTTACGACAGCGGCACGTGCTTCGCGATAGACGCGATATTTGGACTGCCGGTATTCGTCTTCGTCGGCATGCCAGTCGAGGTGATCGGGCGAAACATTGAGCAACACGGCAACTTCGGCAGGCAGGGTCTCGGTTCGCTGCAGCTGGAAACTCGAGAGCTCGAGCACATAGATATCAGGCTGCTTTTCATCAAGCAGATCAAGCGCGGGCTCGCCCAGATTGCCGCCTGCCAGGACCTTGCGGCCCGCAGCCCGGCACATATGGTAGATCAGAGTCGTCACGGTACTTTTGCCATTCGACCCCGTTACCGCAACGAACGGCGCCTTGGCCTCACGTGCAAACATCTCGATGTCCGAAATGACCTCGACTTTCTTCTTACGCGCTTTTTGCAACAGTTCGTGATTGTCGGCAATGCCCGGAGAAACAATGATCCGATCGATGTCCTTCGGCAGTTCCGTGCTGCCAAGAATGACGTCCGCATTCGGCCAAACTTCTTTCAGCTCGTCGATACCGGGCGGAGCATCGCGGCTATCGAGAAACATTGCGTCGGCCTCGTTGCGGCGCAGATAACGTGCGATGGACAGCCCAGTCGCGCCCAAACCGAACACGAGGTCTCTGCTTGCCGACGCGGTTTTGTTAACGGCGCTCATCGTATTTTCAGACTCGCGAGGCCGATCAGCACGAGGATGACCGTGATGATCCAGAAGCGGACGATGACCTTCGGCTCTGCCCAGCCCTTGAGCTCGAAGTGATGGTGCAATGGCGCCATTCGAAACACGCGTCTGCCGGTCAGCTTGAATGAAGCGACCTGAATGATGACCGACAGGGTTTCGACAACGAATACGCCGCCCATGATCGCCAGCACGATTTCCTGCCGCACGACGACGGCTACGACGCCGAGCGCTGCGCCCAGCGACAGCGCGCCGATATCACCCATGAAAACCTGCGCGGGATACGTGTTGAACCACAGGAATCCCAGTCCGGCTCCGGCCAGCGCTGCGCAAAACACGAGGATCTCGCCCGTGCCTGCAACGTACGGAATGCCGAGATACGCCGAGAAATTGACGTTGCCGGTCACGTACGCAAAAACGCCGAGTGCGCCGCCGACGAGGACAGTCGGCATGATCGCCAGACCGTCGAGTCCGTCGGTCAGATTGACGGCATTGCTGAAGCCGACGATAAAAATGTACGTAACGAAGAGCTGCAACATGCCGAGCGGAATGCTCAAGTCCTTGAAATACGGAATGAGCAGCGCCGTTGCGCTCTCGAGCGTGCCATCTTCCCTGGCAATCAGGTACAGCGCTATCGAGGCGACGATGGCCGCAAAGGATTGCCAAAACAGCTTCTGCCTTGCCGAGATCCCTGCCGGGTCTTGCAGCACGAGCTTCTTATAATCGTCGACATAGCCGATAACGCCAAAGGCCAGCGTGACAAACAGCACTACCCAGACGAACCTGTTATCGAGGTCGGCCCACAGCACGGTGCTGACGGCGATCGCGGTCAGAATCAGCGCGCCGCCCATCGTCGGCGTGCCGGCCTTGAGCAGGTGCGTATCGGGGCCCTCCTCGCGCACGGGCTGGCCGACCTGATTAACGCTGAGTTTCTTGATCATGTGCGGGCCGATCACGAATGAGAGAACCAGCGCGGTCAGTGCGCCGAGAATCGCGCGCATCGTCAGATAGCTGAAGACATTGAAGCCCGATTCGAATTGCGCGAGGTATTCGGTGAGATAGAGCAGCATATTCAGGCGCTCCTGCCCAGCTGCTCTGGGACGCGCAGCGCATCGACGACACGCTCCATGCGCATGGAGCGTGAGCCTTTTACGAGCACACTGACTTTCGCTGACAGTCCGTGCGAAACGTCGTTGACCAAAGCGTCAATTGAATCGTAAGAGGATCCGCCGTCGCCGAAGGCCTCGGCCGCGGTGCCGGCCAGCTCGCCGTACGTGAAGAGTCTGTCGACACCGGCATCGTGAATAGCCTTGCCAACGTCGTGATGCAGCTGCGCAGCATTATCTCCGAGTTCGAACATGTCCCCGAGTACCATGCGACTTTCCCCGGACAACGAAGCGAGAAACTCGGCTGCCGCAATAACCGATAGAGGATTTGCGTTATAGCTGTCGTCATACAGCGTCGCGCCGCCTTGCCCCTGCACAGGATGCAGGCGCCCGGAAATCGGACTGACGCTTTCGAGGGCCGATTTGATTTTGTCTGACGGGACGTCGAGCGCAGTCGCGATAGCCGCCGCGGCGCACGCATTGCGCACATTGTGCGCGCCGGCTAACGGCAACGTAAGGTCGATCGTCGTATCGAGCAGGTGGAGCGTGAAGTGCGATTCGCCCTTGCCTGTCTCGATATGTTCCGCGCGAATATCCGCATGGTCGCTGAGCCCAAAACTCAGAACGTCGATGCCCTCGACCAGTGATATCCAGTATTCGAAATACTCATCGTCAGCGTTGAGTACGGCAACTTCAGGTCGCACGTCATTTTGAAGAATCTCGGCCTTGGCATGCGCGACGCCTTCTATCGAGCCGAAGCCTTCCAGGTGTGCGGCCGCCGCGTTCGTAATCGCAACAACCTCGGGTTTCGCGAGCGACGTCAGGTAGGCGATTTCACCCGCATGATTCGCACCCATTTCGAGTACCGCAAAGCGATGCGAATCATCGATACGCAGCATCATCAGCGGCATGCCGATGTCATTGTTGAGATTACCCTCCGTTGCGAGCGTCGGCGCGACCGTCGACAGGCATGCGGCCGTCATTTCCTTGAGCGTCGTTTTCCCATTGCTGCCCGTGATTCCCACGACTGTCGCAGGCTTTTCGTTGCGCCACGCTGCGCCGAGCTGCCCAAGCGCCAGCCTGGTATCGTCGACGGTAATCTGTGCGATATCCGTGTTAACAATTGAATTGACGACAGCGCCTGCGGCACCTTTTCCCTGTGCATGGCTGACAAACTTGTTGCCGTCGAAATTCGGCCCAGACAGCGCGACAAAAAGCTGACCGGGCTCCAGTGTCCGCGTGTCCGTGCTGACGCCCTCGAAGCTGCAGTCTTCGCCGTGCAGCGTGCCGTGCATCGAATCAGCGGCAAATGAAAGCGTCGCGTTCACGCTTCTGCCTCTGCACGTTTTTTCAGATTTGCCTGCGCCGCAGCGAAATCGGAAAAATCGCGCCGCTCGGCACCGACGAGCTGGTAATTTTCATGACCTTTACCTGCGATGAGGACAACGTCGTCAGCGGCTGCCTGACTGATAGTCCAGGCTATGGCAGCTGCGCGATCCTCGATGATCGTCGCACGATCCGGTTTAGCCAGCCCCGTTACAATTGCGGCGATGATGTCCGCCGGCTCCTCATAGCGTGGGTTGTCGCTGGTGATAACAATTCGATCGGCACGTCGCTCCGCCATCTTCCCCATTTGCGACCGCTTGCCGGCATCGCGATCACCACCACAGCCGAAAACACACCACAGCGTTCCTTTGCAGTGTGCTGTTAGCGCCCGCAACGCGACGTCGATCGCTTGCGGCGTGTGGGCATAGTCGATATACACGGCCGGCAGACCGTCCGCCGCCGGGACTCGCTGCATGCGCCCGGGCGGAGCGCTGACAGTCGACAACACATCGCACGCCTTGTCCAATGGCACGCCCTGCTTCAGCAGCAGCGCCAGCACGATGACAGCATTGGCGACATTGAAGTCGCCAGGCATGTGCAATAGGAATTCTCCGTTGCCCCAGGCGGTGTTGATGCCGACTTTGGCGCCGCTGTTCATCGCGACGACAGAACGCACGAAAGCGTAAGGTCTGCCATTGGAGACGCGATCGAATTTCGTCGAAACCGTGACAACATCCTGGCCACAACGGCTGGCCAGCTGCGTACCGAACTCCGAGTCGAGATTAATGATGCGGTGCTTGGCACGGTGTTGCAAAAACAGCCTGGCCTTCGTTTCTGCATAGCTTTGCATGTCGCCGTGATAGTCGAGATGATCGCGGCTCAGATTCGTGAACAGCACAGAGTCGAAATCGACACCATCTACACGATTTTGTGCGAGCGCGTGCGACGACACCTCAATGGCAGCGCCGGCCGCACCCCGATCTCTGAATTCCGCCAGGCGTCCGTGCAGTTCGACGGCTCCCGGCGTCGTCATTCCTTCGCCACCCTCGATCTCGCCGATACCCGACCCGAGCGTGCCGATATACCCGCAGCTCAGGTCGAGCCGCTCGCAGCACTGTGTGATCAGCCACGCGACAGTTGTTTTGCCATTGGTACCCGTAATGCCTACAACACGAATCGCTTTCGACGGGTAGTCATAGAATCGATTGGCGATCTCCCCGACGTGGCGCGCGAGGTCCGGAACTGCGATCAGCGGCACGCCCAAGCTGGTCGCAGGCGCATCCGCTGTGGAAGAATCCCAGGCAATCGCCGCCACGCCGGCGGTTACTGCGTCAGCGACATAGTCGAGGCCGTGACTGGTGGCGCCGCCGCAGGCGAGAAACAGACCGCCGCGCTTGAGAGCGCGACTATCGCTGGCAATGCCGAGAATTTCGAGCGGCGGAGCATCCGCAAACCCCCGCAGCAAATTGCTGAGGTTTTTCGTTGTCGTCACATGTTCTGCCGGCATGCTCATTGACTCATTGCCTGCATGACGCTGCCGGGATCGCTTGCTGGCAGTGCATCGGGCGGTACTGCGAGCAGGCGCAGCGACTCAGACATGACGTTGGCAAAAACGGGCGCTGCAACATCGCTGCCATAGTAAAGCTCGCCGCCCGGTTCATCGATTACGACAACCGCCGCGAGCCGTGGCGCACTGGCTGGTGCCAGCCCGGCGAATATCGAAATGTACTTGTCTTCCGAGTACCCACCCGCAGCGAACTTCCACGCAGTGCCGGTCTTGCCGGCAATACGGTAACCGGTAACGGCGGCTTTGGTGCCAGTGCCGCCCGGGCGAACAACTTCTTCGAGCATGCGCCGCACCGCAGCTGCCGAGTCCTCTGTCAATACCCGATCACCGTCACGCGGGGTATCCAGCGCCACGAGGGAGACGGGCCTTAGCAGCCCGTCACTGCCAATGACCGAGTAGGCTTGCGCCAGTTGCAGCGGTGTGACCGAAACGCCGTAACCATAGGCCAGCGTCGCCTGGCTGATCGGACGCCAGTGGTTATAGTGTGTCAACAGTCCCGCGGACTCTCCTGGAAATCCGCTGGATGTCAGCGCGCCGAGACCGAAATGGGTCATCGTGCTCCAAAGCTGATCTGGCTCCAGAGACATTGCGAGCTTCGTCACACCGACGTTACTCGAACGCGCAAGTATCGTCGTCAGGCTGATGCGGCCCAGATTGCGACTGTCTTCGATCGTCTTCGGACCAACGACAACGTATCCGGGCGCCGTATCGACAATGCTGCTTGGGCGATAGTCCCCGCTTTCGAGCGCCGCAGCGACAATGAGCGGCTTGATGCTCGACCCCGGTTCGAAGATATCGGTAATTGCGCGATTGCGATAACGTTCGGCGGAGTATTGCGAGCGGTCGTTCGGGTTGTACGTCGGCTGGTTGACGATCGCAAGCACTTCGCCGGTTTGCACGTCGAGTATGACGATCGAGCCGGACTCGGCGTTGTATGACTGAATTGCTGCCTTCAGCGTCCTGTACGCGAGATACTGCACCCTGAGATCGATACTCGTGCGCAGGTCTTTGCCGTGGTGCGGTGGGCGAATACTCTCGACATTCTCCACCGATCGTCCGAGACGATCCTTGAGCACGCGCTTTGCGCCCGACTCACCGGCCAGCCAGTGATTGAAGGCGAGTTCCAGCCCTTCCTGGCCCTCGTCATCGATATTCGTAAAGCCCACAAGGTGCCCCGTAACTTCGCCGGCCGGGTAGTAGCGCCGATATTCGCGCTGCACGTTGACGCCGGGCAGCTTGAGGGCAAGAACCTGCTGCGCCTGCTCGGGACTGAGATGACGCTTCAGATACAGGAATTCCTTGTCCATGCTGCGGGTGACGCGGCGCATCAGTTGCTGTGACTCGATACCGAGAATGCGCGCAAGTTGCGGCACTTTGTCGACAGCGGGCGCCAGCTTCTTCGGGTTTGCCCACACGCTGTCGACCGGCGTGCTGATTGCCAGCGGCTCGCCGTTCCGATCTGTGATCGTGCCCCGATGCGCGGAAATCCGCTCGGTACGCAAATGCCGGGTGTCGGCCTGCTGATTCAGAAAGTCCTTGTTAAGAACCTGCAGGTGCACCGCGCGCGCAACCAGCGAAAACGCTACGAGGGCAAAGAACACGCTTACCAGCGTCAATCTGCTGACAAATCTCCTTGCGGTTTGTTGCTTTGTCTCAGCGCCGCGTTTCATGGTCGTTGAATGACGAAAATTTCCGTTGCTTCGGGTCGCACCAGAGACAGGTCGTCCGTCGCGACCTGTTCGATGCGGGCATGTGTGGACCAGGTGCTTTGCTCGATCTGCAATTGACCCCACTCGATGTTTAGTTCATCACGCTCCTGTGTGAGCACTTCTAGCTCTACGAACAACTTTCGTGACTCGTGCTTTGTGTAAATCAGCGCCATCGCGCTCGTGATGCAAACAACGGCGAAGACAACTACGAGAATGAATGATTGCCGCGTCTGGGTTACCTGCATCACACCCGCTCCGCTATGCGAAGGTGCGCGCTGCGCGCCCTTCTGTTCGCTGTGATTTCCTCAGCTGTTGCCGCGATCGCCTTACCAACCGGTTTGAGCTTCGGCCGGAATTGTTGTGGCACATCGGGCATGCCGCGATACTGCTCCGCCTCGCGCGACGCATCACGAATGAAACGCTTGACGAGGCGATCTTCAAGCGAGTGAAAACTGATCACGCATAGACGACCACCTGTTGCGAGCAAATCGATCGGAAATGTCTTGGTCGCCGGGTGTTTCTTCCGCGTATGCGCCGGCACGACGGAGGCGACGACTTCCGCCAGCTGGCCGGTTGTTTCAATGGCGGTATTTTTCCGGGCCGCCACGACCGCACGCGCGATACGGCGGGCTTGCGTCTCTTCTCCATAAGTTCTGAGTATCGATGCCAACGTCATTTCGTCCACTGTCTTGAGCCATTGCGCGGCAGAGACGCCTGCATCCGGGTCCATGCGCATGTCCAACGGTCCGTCGCGAAGAAAACTAAAGCCTCGTTCGGCCTCATCCAGTTGTGGTGACGAGACTCCGAGGTCGAGGAGCAAGCCGTCGACCTGACCGGCAAGTCCTTTTTCTTTAATGCGTTGCGCCAGTTCTGCAATTTCACACCTGATCAATTCAAAGCGCGGGTCTTCTTTAAGCGTGGCCGGCGCCGATGCAATCGCCTGCGGGTCACGATCGATAGCTATCAACCGGCCGTCAGAATTCAATTGCTGCAATATGGCCCCGCTGTGTCCCCCGCGTCCGAATGTCCCGTCGACGTACAAGCCGTCTGGTTTTACGTTCAGTCCCTCAAGGACTGGCCCTAGCAGCACCGGCACATGCGCGTTGCTGCTCATGAGATGAACTGCGACCTAGAACGAGATCGATTCGAGATCGGGCGGCAAGTCGCCGTCGTCTTCCTCGTTGAGCCATGCATCCCGTTTCTCGTTCCAGGTTTGTTCGTCCCAAAGTTCAAATTTGTTGCCCTGCCCAATCAACATCGCCTGCTTGTCGAGAGCCGCAAAATCCCTCAATTCGCGGGAAACGAGAATTCGACCATTCGCATCCATGTCCACTTCGGTCGCATAGCCGACCATGATCCGCACGATGTTCCGCGCGACTTTATTCATGCTCGGAAGGCGCACGAGTTTGCGTTCAAGCTCTTCCCAATCCGGGAACGGATAAATGAGCAGGCAGTGGTCCTTGTCGACTGTCACGACACAGGCGCCGTCACAACGGGCCGCGAGCCGCTCCCGATATCGGGTCGGTATTGCCATACGCCCTTTGGCGTCCAAGCTGACTTTGGTGGCCCCTCGAAACACAACACTGCGGACGGCCCCGGCTCCGCTCTTCTGGCGCGAAATCCGGGCTGACTGCCCATTTCCTCCCACTTTTATCCACTTTTCGACACTATAAGGTCGGAGCAAAGGAGGGGTCAATAAGCCCCGTAAATTAGTTCTTGTTGTACAGGGACTTAGGGCCTTTCAGGTGGCCCAATTCGGGCAAATTGTGGCAGCTCTGGCGCAAGATAAATCAAATACTTAGAGGTGAATACTCGACACGACCTGAAAAACGGGTCGCGAAACGGCGACAGCGTTTGTTTTCAGGCGATCGCGGTCCTGTTTTGCGCAAGCAGCGCAGATTATCCCGCAGAGCCCGGCAAAAAGTCAATAAACAATTGATTATAATAGACTTTTGTCCGCGATCAGCGTCATTTTGGCCGATACGGCTCAGGCCCGGTGGGGTCGAGCCAGGAGTGAGAAAGCAGGAGCCGGCAATAAGCCGGGTTCTGTCATCGACAACCATTCATCTGGGACAGCCGTCACCGACTGCCTCTAGCAACCTACCCGGGAGTCCGCTCGGAACCGGCGGCGCAGCTACGCTGCAACTCCCCTATTTGGTCTTGCTCCAGGCGGGGTTTACCGTGCCGCGATCTGTTACCAGTCGCGCGGTGCGCTCTTACCACACCTTTTCACCCTTACCGGCTCGAGAGCCGGCGGTATATTTTCTGTGGCACTTTCCATGGGCTCACGCCCCCCAGGCGTTACCTGGCGCCTCGTCCGAAGGAGCCCGGACTTTCCTCTCCAAGCCGGAAGCTTGCAGCGATTGCCTGACCGACTCCTGCTTTCTCGAACCTTAAATTCTACACCAAAACCCTGCCCGCAGCCTGCGGCCGGCAGGTCTCTGAGCACGACGAAAGCGCAGCACAGCCAGCTCTCCAGAAGCGGGATCAAGACATGAACAGAATGGAACTGCCGGCCGCGCGTCAGGCCCGATCGCGCAATGCAAGCAGTCGTTTGTAGAGCGCGTTTCGCTTCGCTCCCGTTGCGCGCGCAATGACTTTCGCCACCTCCTTGCCGGGCAGCAGCTCCGAGAGTTCGAGCAGCAGGCGGTCGATATCCAGCGACGACGAGCCGGAGTCGGTGGCGCCGTCCACGACGATGACGAACTCGCCCTTGCCCGGTATCGTGCCCGAACGCAATTCCTCGAGGAGTTCAGCCAGCGACGCCCGCACACATTGCTCATGCATTTTGCTAAGTTCACGGCCCACGAATGCGCGCCGGTCTTTGCCGAATGCTGCAACGAGATCGCCAAGAGATTCTTCGATCCGATGAACAGACTCATAGAAGACCATTGTGCGCGACTCGCTTGCCAGACTGTCGAGAACGTCTCCACGCGCTTTTTTCTTTGCCGGAAGGAAGCCCTCGAAGCAAAAGCGATCGGTCGGCAGGCCCGCAACCGACAGTGCCGCAGCGACAGCGCTCGGCCCGGGGATCGGCGACACGCGAACGCCGCCACGGTGCGCGGCCAGCACGACGCGGTAGCCCGGATCACTCAGCAGGGGCGTCCCGGCGTCGCTGACCAATGCGACTGATTTGCCCGCGGCGAGCTCGTCGATAATCCTGTCGGCGAGTTCCTGTTCGTTGTGTTCGTGCAGTGCCAATAGCCGTGTTTTGATGCCGAAATGCGATAGCAATCGCCCGGTGTGGCGGGTATCCTCGGCGGCAATGAGGTCCACAGCCACGAGCGTCTGGCGAGCTCGGGGCGTCAAGTCCTCGAGGTTGCCGATCGGCGTTGCTACAACGAATAGTGTGCCGCTCATTGAGCACCTTGATCCCTGGAAATGC
>CAMYMP010000493.1 GCA_947259435.1 uncultured Woeseiaceae bacterium | reverse complement strand
AGCCACGGCTTTCTCCTCCGGAGACATCGTGAATTCCACGTCGTCGATGCCTGCCAGCGTTTTATGGGCCAGCGCGACTTCTTCTCTCCAGTCGACCGGCGCCGGTCCCGAGACAATGAGTCGCGAACCCTCGACAGCGAAGCTGACGCCTTCTGGTAATCCAAAGCGGTTGGCCGCCCGTCGAACAAGCAGCACGGGATCCAGTGACTGAAAAGCCTGCATGTCCGCGACAATCTCGACGTCCGATAGCCCGTGCGCCGCGGCAACGGTGCCAACGGTCGGTGCGAGCGGATCGCGCAGGCCGCGAACCAGAATTCTCTGCCGGGTACGGTCGATGTCTGTTACGTAAAGCCCGGGTGTCTCGGTAAGCGCCGCGTCGAGTTTGGCGACCTGCCGTGCATGCAGCCATCCGGTTACGGCAAAGTAGCCAATTGCGCCGACGATGATAATCAGGATGATCAAGAGTGGCCACGAGAGTCCTTTCTTGGATGTGCCTGCCTCCTGCTTTGCTTCGAGCAGCAGGCACGCGGCAAGCTCTTCCTCGACTTCAGGAACCGATGCTGTATCGCCGGAATAGGTGCGGATGGCGTCTCCATATCGAAAATGAATTCGCTCGAGGACGGCGCTGAGATCAGCTCGCAGCGAACGGGGCGGGACGCCACGAATAACGCAGACCAGCAGGGCGTGCGGCCCATGCACGGCCCACAACGTGAACTCACCCATATCCGCCGACTCGAGGCGGCCTGTGCGGTCCGGCGAGAAAGACTCTTTCACGAAGTCCTGAATTGCCGTGAACATCGCCGATACCGCGTCGCTGTCTTTTATTCGTGCCGCTTCATGCTGCGCATGCCCGACCAGCAGGCCGTTCTCGCGGCTGATCAGATAGGCCTGCTCGACGCGATACAGTAGTGTCTTTTGCACGACGAATTCGCCGAACGGCACACCTGCGCGCCAGGCCTTTACCCGCCATGACAAGCCCTTCGGCGTAAGGCTTTGTTCGAGGGCTTCGTTCATTTGCTGAGTAAAGGAACGCAGCGCGTGCATGATGGACTTGCGAATCGCCGGGCCCATGACCGGGTAAAGCGCGTCGCCATAGGCCTGCGGGTCGTCGCGAAATTCCTGCTTGAGACACTGTCCCACCGGCTCGCGCAGCGAGTCGACGAGTTCTCCGCCATTGTGATGGCTGGTGCGAACGGCTTCGGGCAGAATGTCCGCCACGTCGGCGGAGCGCAATTCCCGGCTTTCAACTCGCTCCGATATCGAGTCGAGCACCTGTTTTTCGGCGCCGAACAGCAAGTCCTTCAGTTTTTCGAGGTCACTCACGAGCTCGTGCCGGACCGTCAGCCTTTCGGCAACTTGAAGTCGTTCTTAAGCCGCAGCGCGACCTCAGATAGCAGGCCCGCAAGATCTTCGCGGGCGAGCATGGTATCGGCCAGCTCGCGCGTCCTGCTGCCCAAGGCAGCGTTCAATTGATCGCGAGTCTCGGTGATCAGGGCGACAAGCTCTTCATTCTGTTCGTGCATCGTATCGCGGAGCTCTTTCAAATCCACTTCGATTCGATCCTCGACTTCGCCAAACCACGCCTCGACCTGCTGCGTCAGTTCTTTCAGGTCGCGTGCGCCGCTTTTGGCATCGGCAAGCCGGTCTTTGCGCTCGGCTTTCAATCTTTCGCCGAGTTTATCGACTTCTCGCCTGGCGTAGGCATTCAGGCGCTCGATTCGCTTCTCGAACTCAGTGTCCTTACGAGCGATTTGTTGTGACAGCCGTTTTTCGAGGTCCGCAAAGCGTCCTTCGTAGTCGCGCATTTGGCCGCCGAACAATATTTCGCGGATCTTGTCGACATTGCCGTCGATCTCATCGCCGGCTGTCGTTCTTTTCGGACTCTGTTTTCTTGCCATTACGTTGTCTCCAGCTTACGGCTGTGATGCCAGGTCCTCGCTGTCATCAAGCCTTTCCATTCGATAGCCATGCTGATAAATCGCCGACAGCTTCCAACCGTTTTTTGCATTCAGCGACAGCTTTTTTCGCAAACGACTAATATGAGTGTCTACCGTTCGTGTCGATACGTCTTTGCTTTCAATTCCCCAGATTTCTCCAAGAATATGGTCGCGCGAAATCATCTTGTCGGCATTGCGAAACAAAAATGCGGCGAGTGAGAATTCCCGATTCGTCAGCGGGATATTTTCACCACGCAGCGATACCAGGCGCTTGTCAATGTTCATCTCATACGGTGCTGTATCCAATGCACTCGCGGTACTTGTTCTTCCTGCTACGCGACGCAGGATCGCGTTTACGCGCGCAACCAGTTCGTTTCGGCGCATCGGCTTCACGATATAGTCATCGGCGCCCGCTTCCAGCGCGCGAACTACGTTTTTTTCCGCGTCCTTGATTGTCGCAACAATTACCGGCGTATTGTCGCCAAATTCGTCGCGCAGTTTCTCGAGCGCCTCGATTCCGCTCATGTCTGGAAGCACCCAATCCAGCAGGTACAGATCGAAGCTGTCGCGACGCACGGCACGCAAAAAGCTCCGCGCATCGGCAAAGTCGTAG
>CAMYMP010000492.1:892-5111 GCA_947259435.1 uncultured Woeseiaceae bacterium | reverse complement strand
AGATCGTACGCGGACTGGACGTGCTGGCGCTTGTTCCGAGCGAGTACCTCTCCGAACAGGAGATCGCTGCAGCGACCGTCGCCGATCAGGGTGATGTATTCAATCCACAACAGCAGTTCCGTATTACCTGGCCCGCGGTGCCTGCTGTGGCTCGGGCGTATCTGGATCAACTCGAGCGTGACGGCGCGATCTCTGCGACTTTGGTCGGCGAGCTTACCGCGGCGCTGGCGCTTGCAGCATCGCAACTCGAGAATGGCACCAGTGACAACGACCTGGCGGCCAGACTGGAGTCATTGGCTGGAAACCTGAAAACGGGCGGCGCCACGAACAATCCACGGTCTGAGTTGGCTCAAACGTTGAGCGGCATTTCGGCAAGGTTGCGCTAAAGCATCCAACATTACGAACAGAAGGCTGCCAGAGCATCCTTTGATAATAAGTATGCCCGCCGGGGAGGTCCTGTTAACCTTACTCGACGCTGAGTTCTGCGTTTTTGCGATGTACTCGGCGGAAATTGCGTCTGATATAGAGGAATTAGATTTGGAGTTTAATGTGTCATCGCGTGTTGGTGCCTAAGATGCGTGTAACCAGTCCGGCGCCTCGCGATGTCTGGTTTGATTTACTCGAGTCGGATCCGAACGCATTTGTTGACCAGACGCCGCAAAGCGTAGACGTCATCGCGACCCTGGCAAATTGCACGGATGCGAGCCGTCTGTATGAATTTCCGGATGGTGTCAAGTTAGTCTTACCGCTGTTGCGGCGCGAAGGTCTGCCAGTACGACTCAGCGTCGAGCGAACGCCCGTATTCGGCGGTTTCATCGCATCGCAACCAGTAGGTGCCGAGACATTGCGGTCTGTGTTCGCAGATCTTGCCAGTCGTCCGCTTTTGCAGACGATCGTCTCCGCGTCTGCCTTAGGACAGGAAGCTTGGGAGGCTGCGGCGCCCGATGGAGTTGTCGCTTTGCCGCGACTGGCGCATGTGCTTGATCTCGCAGGCGGTTTCGAAACAGTTTGGAATGAGCGATTCAACAAGCAAGGGCGGAGGGCCATTCGCAAGGCGGAAAAATCCAACATTGACGTCGATCTCGACACGACCGGAAGACTCATCGGGCCTTTTTATGATCTTCTCCTGCGCTCGGTGAATCGTTGGGCCGGCAATTCGGGTGAGCCAGCGATGATTGCGCGTTGGCGCGCGCAGCGACGCGACCCGCTTCGCCGGTTTCGCCTCATGTCTGAGAAACTCGGTGATGCCTTTCGCATCTGGGGGGCCCGGGTCGACGGGAAACTCGCTGCGGCAATTATTGTTTTGCAGGGGCCTAACGCACATTACACGCGTGGAGCGATGGACAAGGAGCTGGCCGGGCCCACGCGTGCCAGCTTTCTGTTGCAAAAGCTCGCGATCGAGGATGCTTGTGAGTCCGGCTGTCGCTATTATCACATGGGTCAGACCGGGACTTCGGAAAACCTCGCGAGATTCAAGGCCCAGTTCGGTGCAACACCGCGCCGTTATTCCGAATATTGCATCGAGCGCTTGCCATTGGCCGCCACCAAGGCTCGCTTGCGCCAGTTGATGAAGAAAATCGTTACGTCACGAGGTGCCCATTGAGGCCTGCGGGCCGTCGGTAAATGTATTACTTTTTTACCTTGCCAGCGTTTGTCCAGTGGAATGTGTTCCGCCAGGTCAAGCGTGACCTCGAAACCCGCGTTCATTAATCTGTCAGCCAGATCCGTACCATAGAATCTGACATGAGTCGGCTCACCGAAGAGCCTCTGCCTGTCGTTCGGATCCGTAATCGATGGATCCTCACGAGTCGGCCGATCAAGCAGCAGCGGCACGCTGATCAGGGCCCAGGCACCGGGCTTGAGCACACGGAATAACTCGTCGATCGCTTGTCTGTCATCGATGATATGTTCGAGCACATGAATGCAAATGACGACGTCGAAGCTGGCATTCGCGAAGGGCAATTCGACAACGTCCCCGATAGTCGTCACGTGTGGTCCCGATTGTTTCAGGTCGACGCTGACAAACTCGAGATTTGGCATCTTCTGGAAAAGTCTGGAAAGTGACCACCATGGCGCGACCTCGAGCAGTCGTTTTGACCCTGCAAATAGATTTGTACGTTCCTGCAGAAAGATCCAGTCTCGTCGGTGGCGGGCCTTGGCATTGCAGCGGGGACAATAACCCGTCGCGCTCTGTCCGATTATGCTGCGCTCGCCAACAAAAGCGCGGAGCCGCCAGCCACAGCATGGGCATCGATGCCTTCGCCCGAGGAACAGGATTCCACGAATGAGAAAAAATGCCCTTCTGGCCCACGAAGAGGCAATCCTCCGCAAACGCTCATGCAGAATAGCACCGGACCGTGGATTGCTAAAATGCGTCATACCGAGAATGCTCTTCGCTACTTATGTAAACAAATGAAACCTTTTAGCGTCTCATTCAGGCTATAACGTATACTGTGTTTTCGCAAAGCTCGTGGCTAGTACCATCAGTGCATAAAATGGATGGTAATGCCCCAAATCAATGCCCAACAAAAAACAAGAAAAAAAACGGTCATATGCGATTGTAATTGGCCTGGATACGATGCAGGGTTTGCAAACTGCACGCATTCTCGCGGGCCACCGGATTCCGGTCATTGCCATCGCCCGGGATCGAGCGCATCATGCATGCCGTACGCGAGTCTGCGAAAAAATACTGTGGGCAGATACTACTGGCCCGGAACTAATCGCGACGCTGCGCAAGCTGGGGCCTACGCTACCCGGGAAGGCGGTAGTCTATCCATGCCATGACCAGTGCGTCGCGATAATCTCCAGCAATCGGGAACAACTAGACGACTGGTACTACATCGTCATGGCTGACGCCGATGTAATAGAAGCAATGATGAACAAGGAGAGATTCTATGCGTTGGCGGAGGCCAGCGGCGTACCCTATCCTCAGACGCTACTGCTCGAGAGTCGTGCCGATACGGAAAAGGCAGCTCGCGAGCTGTGTTTCCCTTGTGTCGTAAAACCTGTGCGCAGGAGCAGGCGGTGGGACGAGAATACGATGGCCAAGGCATTTCGTGTTTCGAATGCGGACGAGCTCCTGGAGCTGTATGACCGTGTAGGTGGATGGGCGCCGACGCTGATGGCTCAGCAGTGGATCGAAGGTACGGACGCGGATCTGTATTCATGCAATTGTTATTTCAATAGTCGATCGGAACTCATCGCAAGCTTTGTTGCAAAAAAACTGCGGCAGTGGCCGCCGCGTACCGGCTCGAGCTGCTTGGGCGAGGAGTGCCGCAACGACACCGTACTTCGCGATACGGTACGACTTTTCGAAGCGGTTGGCTATATTGGTCTCGGCTACATCGAAATGAAAAAAGACGCACGCTCGGGGAAGCACTACGCGATCGAAGCGAATGTGGGCCGTCCGACGGGCAGGTCAGCGATCGCCGAAGCCGGTGGCGTCGACATATTGTATGCAATGTATTGCGACGCTCTGGATCTACCACCTCCGAGCAACCTCGAGCAACAATACCGCGGCGTCAAGTGGATTGACCTGCGCCATGATATCCAGTCGGCGCTGCATTACTATCGCAGAGGCGAACTCACGGTTGCCGACTGGTATCGGTCTATACGCGGGCGCAAGGCTTTCGCAGTGTTCTCATGGTCGGATCCCTTACCATTCTGGGCAGACATTTGGCGTGCGCTGAAAGTGTTGTTGTCGAGCAGAGAGCGGGCAAGGCGAAGGCACTCGGCAAGTGATGACTCTGTTCGTTCGAAGACCACAACAGTTGGAGCTGGCAAGGAAGCGCAACCGTGAAGATTCTGATCGCGAGCCCCATCTTCGCAGAAGCCATCGAACGTTTGCGTGAAACGAATGACGTTGTCCTCGCATTCAACGCCGAGACTGACGAGTTGAAAGAACGGATTTCGGATCGTGAAGCACTGGTTTTTCGCAGCGGAGTCGACATCAACGCCGACGTAATGGCACGCGCCGCTGGCTTGCGGCTTTTGATTCGTGCTGGTTCCGGATGCGACAATGTCGATCTCGATTACGTTCGGGAAAATAGAATCGAGATCATTCGAATTCCCGGGCCGGGAGCGCGAGCAGTGGCTGAACTCGGGTTCAGCTTGATGCTGGCGCTTGCGCGCCAAATACTGGTCGCTGACAAGCTTCTACGAAGCGGTCGATGGGCGAAGCATGAGCTGAGTGGTTACCTGTTGGCCGGCAAGACCGCCG
>CAMYMP010000492.1:0-874 GCA_947259435.1 uncultured Woeseiaceae bacterium | reverse complement strand
GACCCTCGGCATCTGTGGTGCCGGAAATATTGGGTCGTTGTTAGGCCGCCTCGGTAACGCATGGGATATGGACGTGATCGGTTGTGTCAAGAATCCTTCGGCAGAGCGCGCAGCCGAGTTGTTACAACACGGGATACGTCTCGCTGACGCGGACGAAGTGCTCGCGATGGCAGATTTCTTAAGCATTAATTTGCCGCTCGCTGATGATACGCGCAACCTGATTGATGCGCGGGCGATCTCACGTATGAAACCGGGCAGTTTTCTCGTCAATCTCGCGCGGGGTGGAATCGTCGACGAACTTGCGTTGCTCGAGGCGTTGACTGGCGGCCATTTGGCTGGTGCCGCACTGGACGTTCATGCGAGCGAGGGCGATGGCAAAATATCGCCGCTCGTGGGACTCTCGAACGTCATACTTACACCTCATATCGGCGCAACGACCGTCGATTCGCAACGCGCGATCGGTGCGCGCATCACCGAGATCGTTGCGCAACATTCTTGATCGGTGCCGCCAAAGCATGGACGGATCGCAAGTCAAGAAACATAAAAGGGCCAGGATCGGTACTGTTGCGGTGGTCGGTGCGGACGGCTCCGGCAAATCGACAGTGATCGAGAAAATTCTGCAGACTTCTATCGAGCCGATTAAATGCGTCTACATGGGTGCATCGGCCGATGCCAGTAACGTGAGCCTGCCCACCACGCGTCTTCTGATATACATCAAGAAGCGACGCATGGCACGTTTTGTCGATGCGTCGGGACGATTGCCACCCGCGACATTGATGAGCGCGGAGATGAAGGCGAAAATGCCGGGCGGGAAGATCACGAAGGCATTGGGGCTCGTCAATCGCGTGGCGGAGGAGTGGTACCGGCAATTTCA
>CAMYMP010000491.1 GCA_947259435.1 uncultured Woeseiaceae bacterium | reverse complement strand
CGACGGCAACGTCGCCGTGCCCGGACGTGGCCAGTCCGAGCCTGATCGGCACCATGCCGGCAGCAACGTGACGCTGGAATACGGCGGTGGCATTACGACTCTTGCCGGTACGGGATCGGTTGCCGGACCCGGGTCGCTCGCAGCAATCGAGCGGGCGTGGCAACTGTTCGGCAATGCGCGATGGCAAGAACTGTTCGCGCCCGTCATCAGAGCAACGCGTGACGGCTTCCCATTGTCTGCGGCGTGTCACTTTTACCTCGGTATCTCGGGTGAACATATTTTCAGTCGCAGCGACGACGGTTTTTTCGCATTGCACCAAGAAGACCGGTCGCTGCGCGACCCACGCTGCCTGATTGTCGTGCCGCACCTGGCCGACACCCTGTCCGCGATTGCAAACGAGGGCGCCCGGCTGTTTTACGAGGGCGAACTCGCGAAGAAAGTGACAAATCATGTTCTGGACGGTGGTGGCGCCCTGACGATGCAGGATCTCAAGGATTTCGAGGCCGTTGAACGGCCATCTTTGACGGTTGATGTCGCGGGCTGGACGATCGCGAGCACTCCACCCCCGGCGGTTGGCGGAACAGTGCTCGCGGCGATGCTACTCGCGTGCGCCGACCTGCCGCACCGTGGCTGGACCAGCGACGCGCTGTCGCGACTCATCCAGGTGCAAAATGCCGCTTTGGACTACCGCAAAAGTCGGCTCGACCTCGCCGACAACGTCGGTGTCGAATCGGCCACTCTGCTCGAGGCTGCACGCAGCGGACAGTTGCTCAACGAATGGTCGTCTGCGTCCACTGTGCACACATCTGCCGTAGACGATAACGGCATCGCGTGCGCCGTTACGGCGTCGTCAGGCTATGGGTCCGGCGAAATGCCAGCCGGCACGGGACTTTGGCTCAATAACTGCCTCGGTGAACTCGAACTAAACCGGCGCGGCCTCGCCGCGGGCCCGCCTGGCGTGCGGCTGCCATCAAACATGGCGCCGAGCATCGCCCGACGCAAAGGCAGGGTGCTGGCCGCCGGCTCGCCGGGCGCCGACCGGATTACGACGGCACTGCACCAGTTCCTGGTCAACCTGCTGCAAATGGAAATGCCTCTTGGCAAGGCGGTTGCCCACCCCCGTTTGCACATCGATACCAGCGGCACAGCGAAACGCCTGATGGCAGAACCGGGACTGGATCTCCCGGATGTCGACTTGCCCGTCAAAGTGTTTCCTGAACTCAATATGTACTTCGGCGGAATTGGTGCGACACTGGTTGACAGAAAAAGCGGATTTCAAGTTGCGTCCGATCCGCGACGCGAGGGCGGCAGCGTCATCAGCGGGCGTTGAAGCCTGTGTCATGAACGGAGGTTAGCGTGATCGATCCTTGCTCAGCGACCAAGCTCCCGACGGAGCTGCCTTCAAACCCGATGGATTGGGCGAAGGCCTGGCTCGACGATGCATTCGCGAAGGGCGTGCTGCGCAATCCGCATGCAATGACCGCAGTCACGGTTGACGAAAACGGCCAACCGGCCGGGCGCATGGTTCTCTGCAAGGAATTCGTCGTTGATCCCGGCTATCTGGTTTTTTACACGAACTACAAGTCAGACAAAGCACGGCATTTGGATAACAACAATAGAATTGCTCTCGTCTTTTGCTGGGACTCTTCCGGGCGACAGGTGCGTCTCGAGGGCCAGGCCGTCCGATCGCCGGCCGAAGAAAGCGACTCGTATTTTGCGACCCGCGACTGGACCAGTCAGCTTGGCGCTTGGGGTTCGGACCAGAGCTCACCGCTCGAATCCCGGGCCGCATTGATCGCACAGGTCGGCCGGCGAGCGATGAAGCTTGGCGTCGGCGCGGCCAAGAACCTGAAATCCATCGCGGTGGCTGACCGACCGGTCATACCGCGGCCGCCACACTGGGGCGGATTCCGCGTCTGGCCAAGGCGTATCGAGTTATGGATCGAGGGTGCTGACCGAATTCACGATCGCGCACGCTGGGAACGCTCGCTCGAACGCCGCGACAATGACACTTTCGCGACCGGTGAGTGGACGGGCACGCGGCTGCAGCCCTGAGTACGCGCACAGACCGATGACCAGCTGCCTGCCCGAACGGCGCATTCACTGCCCATTTTGCGGTGAGCCGATAACAATCGTCGTCGACACCTCGGCCGGCTCGCAGTCCTACATCGAAGATTGCCAGGTGTGCTGCCAGCCTATGCAGATCATTATAGAGGCCGAAGACGGCGAGCTTCTGTCCATACACGTGGACCGCTAGGTGCTAAGAGCCTGTCTCCTCGTTGCAGTGTCAGTTGTTGCCAGCGCAGCAGACGCGCAGGTCACGCTCACCAAAGGCACGAATTTCTCCGTCGACGTCGCAAGCGATAGCCGGCTGGCGTTCGACCTGCTTGGAAAGATTTGGGTGCTTCCGCCTTCCGGAGGCGAGGCGCACGCTATTACCGACGGCACGTTGCAGGCGCGGCGCCCGAAATGGGCACCCGATTCGAGTGCTATCGCTTACCAGGCACGCGCCGGTAATCAGTGGCAACTCTGGCTCTACCGATTTGCCGACGCGACGGCACGCAACATCAGTGACG
>CAMYMP010000490.1 GCA_947259435.1 uncultured Woeseiaceae bacterium | reverse complement strand
GCCAGCTGACCGCAAAACTCAGCGTGCGCACCCAGGGTATGCCGGCTCCGTATACGATGTAGTGAACAACCCGGGCCCAGAAATAGACCTGGCATGCCAACACCGTGGTCTCAGTGCTGATACCGACTGCGTTCAGCGTCAGAACCAGTGCCGCAAATACGCCGAAGTTTTCGACGGAGTTGTAGTGCGCTGCCTTCAGTCGGGCGGCCCATGGTGATAGCGGCTTCGGGTCTTCGGGATAGCTGACGGCGTCGACCAGGCCACGTACTGCGATCTGATTAAGAATGTACGGCAGCCAAAGCACTGAAGTCAGTGCCGCCACCCAGGTCAGGCTTGTCAGTTCACTCGTCATTGTTTTCTCCTTCTTGTATTGGCTACGACTGCGATTTTTTTATCAGGTAATAACAAACGTCCGCATGAGGCATGTCGTCCGGGTAATCACTGACCACGAAGCCCATCGATTTGTAGCATTCGTAAGCCGGTATATTATCGCGGAACACAAACAGTGAGTATTCGTCACCCGGAAGCCGCGATCGACCAGCTATCATCAGCATGTTGATCAGACGTTTACCCACGCCTTCGCCGCGCATGGCCGGATTCACGACGAGACGCGCAAGGTGAACTCGGCCGTCGCGATCATACAGCTGGCCAAATGCCGCGAACGTCGCCGACCGATCATGCAGGCTAAATGACCCCATGCGACCCCAACAGATGTCTTCGAAAAACGTGCCGCGCGTAAACGGGTAACGAAACGATGGCCCGCCCCAGACCAAGATGTCATCGGCTTCCGGAAACCAGCACATCAACTCATCGATGTCAGCACTCGTAGATTCCCCAAGCATCCAGCCGTCGTCACTTCGTAAGC
Organism: uncultured Woeseiaceae bacterium; assembly: GCA_947259435.1. The sequence goes on along the minus strand of CAMYMP010000490.1, from coordinate 1,714 downwards.
CCGAGATCATAGGCACGTTACTGTCCCGGCATCGTCTCCGCGAAATAGCGATCGAAAGCTCGGTGTACGATCTCGGGAGAAATTCCGATCGCCTCGACCGCTTCGTTGAATTTTTCCATCTCGGCTACCTGGCGCCGGCCGTTCGCTGCCATGACCTTGAGCGCCATGACCGCAATGTCTTCCTTGTCGGCATCTGAGAGAGTCGGGGCGAGGTCTACAAGTGACTGACGTAGCTCGGGTTTCTCCGCCATTTCGCTAATGGCGCGAGTCAGGAGTTCGAGAGACTCGGCGCCTTGCAGCCGAAAATGTTCTTCGATCAGGTCGATCATTTTCGCCGACTCTTCCGGCTCTATCGAGCCGCTGCCCTGGGCGACGAAAATCAGCATCGCCGCCACAAGAAACTGGGAGTCATACGTCTCGGTACCCTCCTTCGTCTCCACGACGAGCATCGTTCCTTCAAGACGTTTGGCAATGATAGTTTTACTCATCCCGCAATCACTCCACGTTGTATCGTTTGCGCATGACTTTCACTGATTGCCCGATCAATTTTTCGAGCACAGCCGCATCGACATCGTCGAGCTTGTTGAGATAGAGACACGATTTGCCGGTCTTGTATTTGCCGAGCTTGTTCATCAGCGCCGGAAACTCCTTGAATCCCGGCATTATGTAGACAACGAGATTCTGCTTGCGCGGCGAAAAGCCCACGAGCATCGAGTCGCCCTCGCGGCCGCTTTCGTATTTATAATGATAGGCGCCAAAACCGACGATGCTCGTGCCCCACAGCTTCGCGCGCTTGCCGGTCGCCTTGCGCATCATCGCAGCGACTTTTTTTGCATCAGCGCGCCTCCGCGGATTCTCGATGGCGTTCAGGTACTGCGCCACACTGGTCTTGGTTTCCCTGGTCTTGTTCCCGGCCATACGCGACCCCTTTGGTCCGTCGCCGCTCCATGATACTCCTGACCCCGGTGTTTTACCTCAATGTGACGTCCCGAATAAACGGTCCCCCGCATCACCGAGGCCCGGGACGATGTACTTTCTTTCATCGAGTTCCGGATCGATCGAGGCCGTGTAGACCGGTACGTCGGGGTGTGCTGCCTCAACGAGTGACAGGCCTTCCTCGCAGGTCACGATGCAGATAACAACGATCTGTCCGGCACCTGCCGTCTTCAACTTGTCGATCGCTGCAATGGTCGACCCGCCCGTCGCGAGCATTGGATCGATGATTATGCAGGTGCCTCCGTGCGTCTGTGGCGGAAACCGCTCGTAGTAGCTAACAGCCTGTTTGGTCTTCTCGTCGCGATACAGGCCCACGAATCCAACTCGGGCTGTCGGCACAAGTTCCAGGATGCCTTCGAGCATGCCTACACCGGCGCGTAATATCGGCACAACGACAATGTCTGTATCGATTTTGTGGCACGATGCCATCGCAAGCGGCGTTTGTACTTTGACTTCTTTCATTTTGATATTTTTTAACGCCTCATAGCACAGGAACTTCGTGATCTCTGTGGAGAGTTCTCGAAAACGTTTGTGCCCGGTGTTGACGTCCCGAATGATCGCGAGCTTGTGTTGCACGCAGGGATGATCGACTTGTTCGTGCATTTTCTATGCTCCGGTATTGTTTTTCGCTATTCGGCGGCCGTCCACATCGCAAACTCGGTGCCCGCCGGGTCGATGAAATGAAAGCGCCTTCCGCCCGGGAACTCGAAGATGTCCT
>CAMYMP010000489.1:1463-4047 GCA_947259435.1 uncultured Woeseiaceae bacterium | reverse complement strand
CGATCTTGATTCCCTTGCGATCAAGAAGTATTTCGAATGACGAAAAATGCTGACATACGGAGAATGAAATGACCAACACGGTCCTCGCAATCATCGAACTGGAGCGATTTCCACAGGAGGTCGCTAACCGCGCCGCCTGGATTGCAAAACACTATGGATGTGACCTGGAGCTCGTATTCAGCGATCCGACGCTGGGCTTTCTTCGCGACAGCTTTATGATTTCCGCCGACTCGAAGCAGATCTCGGAAACGATCAGGCAGGCGCAAAAGGAAGAACTCGAATCCCTTGCCGCTTCGATCGCCGAGAAGGGCCTGACGATTACGACTTCAATTCTTCATGATCGCCCGGCCAGCGATGCAATTATTGCGAAATGCCTGGACAGCGAACCTGTGATGGTCGTCAAAGGCACGGCCTATCACAGCCCGGCGGAGCGTGCGACGTTTACGTTTACAGACTGGCAGCTGATGCGCAATCTGAATACTCCACTGTGGCTCGTGAAGCCGCACAAGTGGAGCAAGAATCCGGTTATCGTCGCGGCTGTCGATCCGATGCGTCCGAAAGGTGAGGCGGCGCTCGATCAGGCCATCGTCGATGCGGGAAAAACGCTCGCTGCAAAGTGCAAGGGAAAACTGCACCTGCTGCACACGTATGAGCGGCTCGGCGCGATCGGTGCCTATGCAAAGCTCAATTTCAACCCGAAGAAAGTGCCTATAAACGAAATAGAGACGAAGATGCGTGCCGAACACCGGCGGCACCTGGACTCACTTGCAGCCAAAAACGGCATCGGGCCGGAAGCCATTCATCTGCTGCCCGGCCGCACGCGCGACATATTACCGAGCTTTGCCCGCGCAAATAATGCAGACGTCGTGGTCATGGCGGCCCTGGCGCGCACGGGGCTGAAGCGGCGCATAATTGGCAGCACCGCAGAACAGGTGCTTGACCACCTGCCCTGCGATATTTTGATCGCGCGCGTAACGTAAAATCTGACGGGGCGCAAACGCAAGCAGGTCAGTCTTTGTCGACTGCGAGAGCTTTTAGCCTGGCCGCCTCGAATTCGTCACCTTCGTTCCATACCGGCATCTCGTCGGCATTTGCGATCGCGAGACCGGTCCAGTAGCCCAGCTGTGCATCGGTGATCATGCCGTCGAGGTTCCAGTTAGGATCGTATTCGTCCGAAGGCTGGTGATAGTTCACCTCCGTATAGTGATCTACCTGCTGTTTGCCCCAGCCCTCCGGACGGTCGACGAAATCGGTACCAGGATCAAGGTATGCCGCGGGCACGCCAATGCGGGCGAAACTGAACTGGTCCGAGCGATAGAACGAACCCTTCGATGGAAACTGATCCGGCGTGATCACCCGCCCCTGCTCGCCGGCAATGAGCTCTACGAGCTGGTCGATCGTCGACTTGCCCAGTCCGACAAAAGTCACATCATGGGAATGGCCCCAGACGTTGCCGCCATCATAGTTGATGTTTGCCGCTATCTTGCCTGCAGGAAACGTCGGGCTGCTGGCGTAATATTTCGATCCGAGCAGCCCCTGCTCCTCTGCTCCTACGAGTGCAATCAAAACAGAGCGCCGCGGTGCTTCGGGAAGTGACGTCATTGCTTTTGCGATGCCCATGACCAATGCCACGCCAGAGGCGTTATCGAAGGCGCCGTTGTAAATCGTATCGCCGGCATCGTTCGCCGGACCAATGCCCAGATGATCGTGGTGTGCCGAGTAGATGACAACCTCATCCTTGAGATCCGGGTCACTGCCCGGAATTAGTCCGAGGACGTTGGCAGACTGCACGCGATCTATTTCGACATCCATGGCTATCGATGTCCTGACACCAAGCGGTACGGGCTGGAAGTCGCGGTTGTAGGCGGCGTCGCGCAGCTGATCGAGATCCTTGCCCCCGAGCGCAACGAGCTCACGCACGGCGTCCTCTGTCATCCAGGCGTCGAACTGCTTGCGCGCCTCGTCACCGGCGGGCAACTCAAACTGAACCCCGGTGTTCGAGGTCTGCAGGACCTGAAATGGGTACCCGGCCGAAGGCGTCGTGTGGATGATGATCGCGCCGGCGGCACCCTGGTCAGCGGCCTTCTGATATTTGTAGTCCCAGCGTCCGTACCAGAGTCGGGTCTCGCCGGCAAAAAGGTCCGGATCCCAGTCCGGATCATTGTTCATAATCAGCAGAATCTTGCCTTGGAGGTCGGCGCCTTTGAAATCATCCCAGTCATACTCTGGCGCCTGAATGCCATAGCCAACGAAGACGATCTCCGCACCGCGCACCTGGGCGTGCTCATCCTGGAGATCACTGTTGATCAGGTACTGATCCCACTGCTTCAGCGTTAGTGAGTCGCCATTGCCTTCAAACTTCCAGGTCTTCGGCTGCAGCGTATTTACACCGACAAGATCGAATGGCTGCTCGTAGCTGCCGTCTTCGGCCCCCGGCTCGAGACCGAGTTCTTTCATTTTTCCAATGAGATATTCACGCGCCTTCACGTCGCCCGCGCTCCCCGGACCGCGCCCTTCATAGGCGTCACTGGAGATCTCGGCAAGGATTTCGCGCATGTATTCATCGCTAATCTGATTCGCGGCC
>CAMYMP010000489.1:0-1437 GCA_947259435.1 uncultured Woeseiaceae bacterium | reverse complement strand
ACCGCTACAAGGACCGTCAAGTGTTTATGAATCACTTCGTTTCCCCTACTTGCCGAAAAGTACGCCAAGAAAAATCTGCATTGACGTCCACGAGCGACGGTCTGCCGATTCGCTGTAGACGGTGCCAAAGCCCGGATCGTTGGCCTCCGGATTCGTGAACGCGTGCATCGTATTGCCGTAGCTGTGCAGCTGCCAATCCGCACCCATGGAAGTCAATTCCTGGCCGAGCGCAACAACCGCGTCAGGTGGCGCCATCGGATCGTCCCAGCCGTGCAGAGCGAGCACCTTCGCCTTGATCGTGTTGCCTGCAGTGTTTCCGGGCGCACCGAACAGGCCATGGAAACTGACCACACCGTCGATGTCCGCACCGCTGCGCGCAATGTCGAGAACGCACAGGCCGCCAAAACAAAAACCGATCGCCGCAACCTTGGACTGGTCGACCTCTGCCTGCTCGCGCATCGTATCCAGCGACAACAACAGGCGCTGTTGCAGCATCGAACGATCGTCGATAAACGGCTGCATCAGCGCCGCGTTCTCATCCGTGCTGGTGCCGAGTACGCCCTTGCCATACAAATCCAGGGCGAAGCCCGTGTAGCCCAGTTTGGCAAGCTCTACCGCCTTGTTATTTTCGAATTCGGACCGGCCTGCCCAGGCGTGACAAACCATGACTCCGGGCCTGGGCAGGTCAAACGAGTCGTCCCAGGCCAGTTGCCCCTCGAGAACTGTGCCCTTATGCTCATAGTCCATGAGTCGAGTTTGAATGCTCAACGTGATCTCCTGATAATTTGCGTGTTAGTCGCGGCGTATGACAAAAACTTCGTAGCGACCTTCCGGACCGATGTACCACGACGCAATCGTGCTGGTGATACCCACGATGATCGCGCCGAAGATGGCCGACCAGAATCCGGCTACCGAAAAATTGTCGAGCATCGCGGCGACCAGCCCGAACATCGCGGCATTGAGAACCAGGATGAACAGGCCAAGGGTCACGATCGTCAGCGGCAAGGTCAAAACAAATGCGACCGGTCGTACAAAACCGTTCACGAGGCCGAGCAGGACCGCGGCGATGATAAATGTGCCCGTACCTACGATCTGCACGCCCGGGATCAGGACCGATGCGACATACAGGCCCAACATCGTTATTAGTGTGCGAAGGATGATTCCAGTCATAAGCCAATTATGCGGCCAAGCACCACACTTTGCTAGAATCGCCATCGAAGCGCCCGTAGCTCAGTCGGATAGAGCACCAGATTCCTAATCTGGGGGTCGCAGGTTCGAATCCTGCCGGGCGCGCCAAATAAAGGGGTCCCATGGGGGCCCGTTTGTTTGGCGGGATTGGCGGTAGATGAGAACATGCTGGTTCGACAAAACATGCAATGTTTTGGACGCACGAAGTGCGCCCCGAAGGGGTGAGCTGGCGCAGCCAGCGAATCAATC
>CAMYMP010000488.1:5017-8253 GCA_947259435.1 uncultured Woeseiaceae bacterium | reverse complement strand
CAGGTTTGGGGCATTTACGGTTAATATTTAACATAATATACATTATACGCATATATGTATCGGGCCCTTATTGCCCAGCGATCAGATCTGCTGTCGGGATTCCTGAATGCTAGGAACAAAAAGACCTGAATAATCGGATCAAATTGCATCAGGGGCTCTTCTCTTGTTCCAATTTAGGTATTGGTTCTTAGACGAGACGCAAAGTGAATTTCTTGGTCGTTGTGCTCTGGATGGTTTTCATCGCCTCTATCTTTGCAGCGCTAGCCGCAATCCCAACCTGGTTGCTGTGGAATTGGCTGATGCCCGAAGTATTTGGACTCCCAAGCGTTAACCTTCTGCAAGCGTTTGGACTGTTGTTGCTGAGCGGTTTCATTTTCGGGTCACGGAACGTACGGGTTGAGGCCTGAGATATAGCGGCGGCCACCAGAGTGCCCTGAAACGGTTCCGGAGGTGGCCGCCGCGCCAGAATTGCATGCTAGGCATTGGCCTATGCTTTTCAGGGTTTCGAGACATCTGTTCGTGGGAGTCGACACTGTCTCACGAATACAATTCGATCATTGCCTGGCAGTAAGCACATTGAGAAACATGGGGCATGTACAACTCGCGTACCGCATTGTCTGTCCTAAAGGTGCAGGCAGCCTCGAACCCGATATGCGCTCGCCAATCGCCGCATTCGTCCAAAAGCTCGGCAAGTTCGGCAAGCAGGGCTTTGAAGTCGATGTCGCGACGAAGGTCATCACTCATACCTACTAAACCGGTAAATCCGGGATTTCTTTACATCGGACTCAAGCTCCTACTCCCCAACTATTTCGTAGATCTTGGCGCCCTCTTCTGCTCGTGCGGGAAGAACCGGCTGCTATTCGCATCGGCAAATTCGTAGAAATCGGAAGCGTTAGAATTTATGCCCCAGGCACCGCGGACAATTCCATGTTTCTACCTGCAGGCACGCTCGCCTTTGTTGCCATAGTCTTCGTCATTGTCGCGTAGGAGCTCGGCTTGACGCGGCAATTTCGTCCATACTATGACAATGCGCTGGCGCCGCTTCATATTCTGGTTACTGCTATCCCTGCTCGTCGTGCTCACTGTTGGGCTTACGTGGCTGTGGACGGCTGACCTCGGCGTGTTCAAGCCGCAGATCGAGCGGCTGGTCACCAACGCGACTGGCCGGCAGCTGTCGATCGACGGCGAATTGAGCATTGACCTCGGCGGAACGACGACGATCGTCGCAAAAGGGATCCGCTTCGCGAATCCGGACTGGATGGAAGATCCCGATATGGTGTCGGTGGGCTCGGCCGAGGTCCACCTCGACTTGTGGTCACTCGTCGACGGGCCGGTCTACCTGAGCTACGTCGACATCGACGATGTGAACGTAACGCTCGCGACTGACGGGAACGGACGGGCGAACTGGGAGCTAGCTGTATCGGCTGCAAAGGAGACCAAGACGGCCAGTGGAGAATCGGCCGAACCGCTGATGACCTTTGGCCGCGTTTACGTGGACGAGGCCAGGGTGAGTTACTCGACGGCGGAACGTGCCGAACCGCTCGATATGCACCTCGCGTCGCTGCGCAAGGACACTCTCGAGAACGGTTATCTCGAGCTCGAACTACGCGGAACCATCAACGGCAGCCCGGTTACCATCGGTGGCCTGCTCGGCCCTCAACGGGCACTGTTCGAGGGGCGCGACATAGACTTCAAGCTGGAGTCGCAAGTCGATACGTTCTCATTCACAGCGGATGGCACAATCGATGATCTGGTCGACCCCATGCAACCGCGTCTCAGCTTCACGGCGTCCGGCCCGGACGTGAACGACATCGTCCGTATGCTGGACTTGGACGACATCGGCGACGGCGACATCAGTCTCGCTGGGTCGCTTACGCCGACGGTCGACGGGCCGCTCGTGCTGTCGGTGCAAGGCAACGTCGGACGTGTCGAAATCGAGTCGAACGGCGAGTTCTCCGATCTCAGCAACCTCGAACAGGTCGACATCGACCTGTTCGCCACCGGTCCGGATATCAGTCGCTTTCTAGCGCTGGCTGGCGTTAAGGACGTGCGAGAAACGCCATTCAGGCTGAAGATTGATGCGACCCGCGATGGCGCGATGCTGCGTATCAATGAAGGCGACATCGTATTCGGCGAGGCCAGACTTGATCTGTCAGTCGACCTGCCAAAGTTCCCCTCGATCGAAAATGGAGAAATACGCCTGTTTGCCGCAGGACCTGACGTGGCCCACTTCCGCGAGGTGCTCGGTGTACCGGGCATTGCCGAGGGCCCATTCTCGGTCCGTCTCGACTACGGTGTCGTCGAATCCGGCGAGGACGAAATCGCCGCCCGCATCCAGAGCGAGATCGGTGTACTGACGGCAGAGGGCAAGCTGAGTGGCGCGGCCGACTACGCAGGCAGCGTGATCCGCTTCGATGCCGAGCTGGCGAGCCTGGTGGCAATCGGCTCCAGCTTGCGGTGAGCGGCGTAATTGAACTTGGCTCCGGCGGCTTGCGGACGACGACACCCATCGCAGTCCGTACCGAGGGCCTGACGGCTGAGGTAGCCGGCAGCGTCGTGTTCGCCAACGCTCTAGTCGGAACGGAGCTACAGCTCTCCGCGAAGGTAGTGAATCTTGCGGCAATAGCGAGTTGGTTTGATTTGACAAGAGGCATCCCGCCTCTGCCGGTCGACGTCGCTGTCGACGTAGCGTTCGATGGCCGGGGGATGGAGTTCCGCAATCTCGAGGGCACGCTCGGACAGTCCGAGATCACCGTGAACGGCATCCTCGTTCCCGGAGGCGGGCTTGCAGGTACACATTTCGACTTCGACGCTTCCGGGCCGGGATTTGAGGAGCTGGTTTCCGGGGTCGAGGAGATCGACGTTCGACCGGGGCGTTACGCGCTGTCGGGCAAACTCGATCTGCAGCCTGATGCACTGCGCTTGCGCAATGTAAGGCTCGATCGTGAGCTCGGCGATATTGCGATCAACCTCGAAATGGGCTTGCCGGTTGCCCGCCGGCATGCGGACCTCGATCTCGAGGCACGTGGCGTCGACATTCGCAGCGTGATTAGCGAGGTCAAGTCATTCCGATTCCATGAGCTGCCGTTCACAGTCAGTGCGTACGCGAAGCTGCGCGAGGATATGGTTTATGTCGACGACATCCGGGCGACCGTCGGCGACGCGACGCTCGGAGGGGCGGGAGATGTGAACGTCCTGGGTGGTTCAAGAGAGGCAATGCTCCGCTTGTCCGTCGA
>CAMYMP010000488.1:0-4966 GCA_947259435.1 uncultured Woeseiaceae bacterium | reverse complement strand
GATGCTATCGAGGTTGATGATCTAGTGCTGCGGATCGGTGACAGCGACATTCGCGGCAAGATGCAGGCGTTAATTCGCGGCGTACCCGAAGTCGACATCCGCCTTGCGTCCGACTCGATCACGGCCAAGCCACTGTTCGTGTCGGCTGACGACGAACAGGACGTCGAATCCGAGCGTGTGCCAAGGGAAGGAAGGTTCATCCCGGACATCGCGATCCCATTCGATGACCTTGAAGCCCTGAACGCACACGTCGAACTCGACGTCGGACGCTTGGAACACGACGTACTTCTGGTACGCGACCTGGTCGTCAGGGCCGATCTGCGTGGCGGCGCCGTCAACGTGTCACGACTGGGATTTGTGGCGCGGTCCGGTCGGCTGGATGCGCGCGCCAGGCTCGATCCCGCAGAGGGCGCCGGCCACTTTCTGCTCGACCTCGAGGCGCGCCAGTTCGCGCTCGGCATTAACCCGGGCAATCAGGACCTCTCCATGAAAGGCGATATCGGCATCAGGCTGCGCAGCGAAGGAGCTGACGTCCGATCGCTGGCAGGCAATGCAAACGGAACGATATACCTCGAGACCTCCGGCGGGCGCATGGGCAATAGTCGCATAGCGCAGAGGCTCTACGGGGACCTCGCCGGGCAAATCCTGGGCGTCATTAACCCGATGCACAAAGAGAGCCCCTACACGGAGTTTGCGTGCATTGTAATGCCGCTCAAAGTGACCGACGGCACCCTCACAGCCGAAGGCAAGTTGTTCGTCCGCACTGACAAGCTGGATATCCTGGCTCAGCCGAAAATCGATTTCAAAACTGAAAAGCTGGATGTCACAGTCCGCACGACGCCGCGCAAGGGGCTGACGATCAGCGCGGCCGAGTTGCTCAATCCGTACATTAAGGTGGTCGGCACGCTGGCGCGCCCGGCGCTGGCAGTTGACGAGAAGGGTGCGCTTGTCTCGGGCGGCGCCGCCGTTGCGACCGGTGGCCTGTCGGTGCTCGCGATGAGCACTTGGAACCGCCTGACGCGTTCGAAAGATCCGTGTTCCGCCGCAGCACAGACGGGTATCGAGGCACTTGTTGACCCGTTTCCGAATTTTCGCTCGGAGGATTTACCTTAGCCGAGTTCGTATTTGTCGGCGCGGGCGTAGACCCATGGTCAGGTTCTGACCCAAACTTGCCCCCTGCCCTACCTGGCGTTTCTAAACTTCTGTAGAGATCTTGGTGCCCTATCCGATCCAAGAGGAACAACGCAGACAGAAGTCGCCACTGACAAGGTTCGCTTTGCATGTGTAAGTAGAAGCTCGAGTGTTAGAATGCTGACAGGCTGCCGCTGATCCAGAGCTGCCGATTAAGATTACCGAAGCTCAAGAGAGAGACCGGCGATCTGTATCGCTGAGAGGATAAGAAATGAGAACTTTGATCGTGATTTTATCAATTCTTGGAATGCTTTTCGCCGGATGCGGGAGTAGCGGAGATGTAAGTCTCGTTGAGGTTGAGAAACAGGCTTTCGACGATCTTCGCTCTGAAATCCGCATTGCGATAGATGATCCGGAGCGCGAGACGAAGGCCATCGCAATTGTGGATGAACTTGCCGAAGAATTGGAATCGCTTCGTAATTTGAAATCGAAAAGGCGGGAACAGAGCAGGAGATTGAATGCCAATTACGACACGACTCGGGCTGAGTTCGATGCGTTTATTAGTGCGTCCAATAGAGAGATTCGTCTGACCCAGCAGCGCATATTAGAAAAGCGAGGAGCTTTCATAGCTATTACAACGCTCGAAGAATGGGAGCAGATATCCGATGCTCGTACCGATGCGATAAGCGCCGCAATTCAATCTATCCAATCAACCTGATCGAGAGACTCAAACATGCTTATTGCACTTTTAATTTCCTTGCTTCTTGGTGGCGGTGCATCTGCATTCCTGGACTACGTTGCGGATAGTGAGGATGCCGTGAAAACAGTGATGGTCAAAGATGAGCGGCAAAAAGACGCACTCAACTTACTTAAATCGATGAAAAAGCGATCGAAAGCCCACAACAAGGAAGTCAAGAAAACGGTCAAGGAACTCAGCGAGCTCGTGGAAGTACGCGAAAACGAGATCACAGAGATTGCCGCTATTGGTGACCGCCACTTGGAAAATATTGAATCCTACAATAGCGATATTCTCGACCTCAGATATGAGCTCAAGGAACAGATCACTCGTGAAGAGTGGGCGCAAATTTTTCCCGAAGAAGATCCTCGATGAATGTATCGAGTCCTGCGGTTGAATTGGATGCTAGTTCGCGGAGTTTACCAGGGAGGAGACCCCGTTCCGCGCAATGGAGGCCCACCGCTCACTTAGCTCCTCCACTTTTTGCCAACGCGTCTTCATCTCGTCTCCTTGCCGCATTGCGGCACCCTCAACAGTTGATGAATCGACACCGCGCGCAAGGATTTCGTTCGACATGGAATCGCTCAACTCGATGACAATCGTAGCCGCACCAGAGGCTTCCAGAAACGCGGCGCCGCGGCCTACCGAGGACAACGATTTTGTCGAAACATTAGCCACGATATCCTGAACGCGAACGCTTAACTCGAGGACGCTTGCACCGCGTGCATTCACGAGCGGCATCGACTGCATTCTGGAAAACTCTGACTCAAACGCGTTCGCTACAAGTTCCCGGAAGCGTGTCTGCTGATCTTCCGTGAGTGCGTATTCGTTCTCTGAACGAACGGGCGTTCTAAACGCGAGCTCGGGCGCACTCAAGAACAGCCCCGTGTAGCGGGAAAAATTTGTTCCCGGACGAACTTGCGGGCATTTGAGTCGCAACGTTTGAGGTCGACGCTGAGCAGCCACTCAGAAATATTGCAATCATCAAGACTACAAATTGTCTCGTGATCGCGGCATTAATCGGCGTTGTTGTGCGTATGTCCATGGAACCGTAATATACTCCGAAATGCGGAACGTTTTTCAATATTGTCGCCCGGCGCATGCTATTCCAGGGCTTATAAGAGCTGCTTGTTATCAACGGCAGCGGCACGTCACCGCGACACTGGTGGTGCTGCTAACCGCCTGCTCTGGCGAAGGCCTGGCGGAGCCCGAGCCGCTTTCGTCGACGGATTTCATCGGCTCGGAAGCGTGCCGAACCTGCCATGAGCCGGAGTACCGGGACTGGCTGGGCTCGCACCACGAGCTGGCGATGCAGGTCGCGGACGAGTCATCCGTACTCGGCGACTTCGATAACGCGACCTTCGAGTATTTCGATACCAGCACCGGGTTTTCAAAGCGTGGCACTGAATACTTCGTCAGCACGGAAGACGAAAACGGAGAGCTTCAGGAATATCGCGTTACACACACCTTTGGTGTAACACCGTTACAGCAGTATCTCGTCGAGTTTCCCGGCGGCCGTATGCAGGCCCTACCCTTCGCGTGGGACTCACGGCACGCATCCGCCGGCGGTCAACGCTGGTATCACCTGTACCCTGACGAGTACATCGGGCCGGGTGACGAATTGCACTGGACCGGCCGTTTGCAAAACTGGAACTATATGTGTGCAGAGTGCCACTCGACGAACCTGGTGATGGGCTACGACGCTGCTTCCGACACATACAACACGACATACGATGAGTTGACGGTTGGCTGCGAAGCATGCCACGGACCCGGAACAGAGCATCGTAACCTGGCGGAACGCGGCGTTCTTGCCGAGCATTCCGGATTTCCTGTCGATCTTGATGACAATCGCGACGTGGCCTGGCTGATGAACACGACCACCGGCATCGCGGAACGCAGCAAGCTGCCAACCCGGCTTTCCCGGCAAGCGGAAGCCTGCGGCCGTTGTCATTCGCGCCGCGGCGTGATCGCGACGGACTACTTGTACGGTCGTCCGCTTGCGGACACGCACAGGCTCGCGCTGCTCGACGAGCACCTGTACTTCGCCGATGGCCAAATCAAGGACGAGGTTTATGTCTACGGATCGTTTGTGCAGAGTCGCATGTATCGAGCCGGTGTTACGTGCAGTAACTGTCACAATCCCCATTCTGGCGAGTTGCTAACAGGCACAAAACCGAGCGACATCTGTTCACAGTGTCATTTGCCCAGCAAATTTGCGGCGAAGGATCACAGTCGTCATGAAACTGCCGACGCAACCTGCGTCGACTGCCACATGACCTCACGCACTTACATGGGGGTTGATGACCGACGCGACCACAGCTTCCGAATTCCGCGCCCCGACATATCCGCTCAGATTAACAGCCCAAACGCGTGCAACGCCTGTCACGACGACATGACCGCTGAGTGGGCGGCAGAGACCGTCGCGAGTTGGCGCGGGTCAGATGCATTGCCGCGGCAGCACATAGGCCCGATTATTGCGGCGGGCCGCCGAGGTTCGGCCAACGAAGCACTCGCCGGCGCCGCAATCGATGACAGCTTTCCGGCAATCGCTCGCGCGACCGCATTGTCGATGTTGGTTCCACCGTACACGGACATGGTGACCGACGCGATCACGGTTGCGCTGAGAAATCCGGACCCCCTTGTGCGAGTTGGTGCCTTACAGGCTTTGCGGCTGGCGCCCGCGGAGACCCGACTGCGCATAGGAAGCGAAACGCTTGAAGACCCCGTGTTGAGCGTGCGACTCGCAGCGGCCCCGGTTTACGCTGACCTTCGGGACTTGCTGCCGGTAACCTCGGCAAGGGCGTTCGGCCGCGCTGCGGAGGAATATCGAAACGCCAACAGAATGCTGGCCAACACGCCCGAGGCATGGGCCAACCTGGCGAACTTTGAGCTCTCGATCGGGGACCTGAACCAGGCAATGCGCCATTTTCGCCAGGCGATCGAGATGCAGCCTAACAATGCGTTACTCAGGCACTCAATGGGCCTCGTGCTCGTGCGCTCGGGTGAACGAGACGATGCGCTTAAACAGCTGCATCAGGCGTATACGCTCGAGCCGTCTAATCCACGCTATGTCTACGTTTACGGAGTAGCGCTGAACTC
>CAMYMP010000487.1 GCA_947259435.1 uncultured Woeseiaceae bacterium | reverse complement strand
TTCTCTGATATTGCCAACAGTAGCTTTGCGGCGAATTTCGTCGAGCAGTTGTTTCGCGACGGCATTACCGCAGGATGTGGCAACAACAATTTTTGTCCGGACACCACGGTAACGCGTGCGCAGATGGCGGTGTTTCTGCTCAGAGCAATGCACGGCAAAAACTACAGTCCGCCGACACCTACGGGCGTATTCGCCGATGTTGCGTCGAACTATTGGGCAGCCGCCTGGATCGAGCAGTTGGCCGCCGAGGGCATTACGGCAGGTTGCGGTGTCGGCAATTTCTGTCCCGAAGACAATGTCACACGCGATCAAATGGCCGTGTTCCTGGTGCGGGCGTTTAAGTTGGAGCCGCCTCCACCCGGGGCAGGTGGCTGGGATCTCGGTCGAACGCCTGATATCCAGATTGAGTGCTATACGGAATCTCCAACTGCCGGCAGCGTACCGGTCGATACCAGCGCTAACGGCGAATGGTCGCAATTTCGGCGGGACCGCAAACTCACCGGCCGGTCCCCTCTTATCGGCGATATCACCTGCCCGCAATTGCTTTGGAGTATCGATCTGGGCGCGCGAACAAACTGGTTTTCGATGGTACCGAGCGCCTCGTCTTCGACACTCGACTTGCCGGTGTCCGGAGAAATTGGGAGCCGCTGGACGACGGGCCAGCAGTTGTTCGAGATGGATGGAATCCAGATCGATCTGAATGGTGACGGATCTGAGCTGGTCGATCCGGTCGACCACGGTAACCACTTGGTCGGCGACCTACTGCCCAGTGTCGCAGGCCTCGAGCGCATAATCTGTGCCCCAGAGTGGGGTGGCGTCGAAAATCGTTGCTACATGCTCAGCTGGAACAATGGATTATGGCAAGAGATCTGGTATAGCGACCTGAGTCACTTCGAGTCCAATCATGGTGCAAGACCGCTAGTTGGGGACTTCGATAATGACGGTATCGACGAGGCCGTCGTGCAGGCTTGGTTTCAGATTCATCTGCTTGACTTGGAGACAGGTGTTCTCGAGCAGAGCGGCGAGTTTCTGGATCCGCAGACACTCGGACTACCGGAGAATCCGACAGGACGGGCGTATGGCTGGTTTGGCGCGCTCGACGTTGATGGCGCGGCGAAGGACGAGTTCGTAATTCTTGGCGATTTCGAGAATTTTATTGCTGTAATGGGGTGGGACAATGATGCACTCACGTTACTCTGGGAACATCGAATCGAACCCAACATCTACCAGACGTATGTCCGCCATCATGTCGTAACAACTCCGGTAGCGGACATCGATGGGGACGGCCTTCCCGAGATTGCGACGTCTATTTTTAACGAAAACGACGACCAAATGTGGCACGTGCTTGTTTTCGATGCCGCGACCGGTGCTATCGAACTCGATCTTACGGGCGCCTATCTTTCCGGACTCGGCGATCTCGACGGCGATACGGTCGCCGAACTTCTGATAACCGAAACAACAGGACATGGTATTGCAGACTTCGCCGACACGTACGTATTGTCTTTCGTTGGCCAATCACAATCCGTTCTGTGGACCGGTATCGGCGAAAGTTTCGAGCTGTATCAAACCCCGGGGTTCGCAGACAACGTCAACGCCGGAACCACTTTTTACCGACAAGGCGTGTTTCTGCGCGACGACTTCGCGACGCAGCCAGTATTTGCAACCCGAAGTCGCGGCGCCAGCGAGTCCGACATTACGCTGCGATTTTATCAGCTAAAAAACAGCTCAATGGAGGAAATTGCGTCTGTTACAGGTCCACGGTTGCAAATTATTTCGTTGCCACATACAGCACCTGAACGCGGGATATTGGTTCAATCCGTGGCCGAAAGCGCGGCGGAGGGGCCGGTATCGATGACCAACTTATCCGCCACTTTGGAGATGTCCGGCCGAACTCACTCGTTTGACGCGCAAATATCATCCAAAGTCGCGGCAAGCTTTCAGACATTCAGCGCCGTGGCTCAACTTAGTCCAGGCGGGCCGGCTGCCGTCGTGACGCAGGACCACGCAGAGCGAGTTCGTGCTTTTGACGTAGCAAGCGGCGCGGCCCCGATTGAACTTTGGCGCACTGATGGTCGCGGCTATACATCGGGCACATATCAAAGACCCATCGCCTCGACAAATGAGTTTCGCAGTGTAGTGCTGGGCAACGTCGACGGTGGTGGCGATATCGAAGTATTGATGGCCGATACAACGGACAGCGGCGAAGGGTTGATGAAGGCCGTCGATGCCGATGGCGTGACCGTTTGGCAAACACAACTTCCGACGCCGGGGGCACCGCCCGTCTGGAGTGATGGTGGCATTACCCATTGGGTCGCGGGAAATTTCAGGACGACAGAATACGAAGACGTGTTGGTCAGTGTTCGCAGGCAACTGCAACATAATCAGGGGTACGTTCAACCTGGGCTTCAAAGAGTTGATGGATGCATTTGTCTTTAGGATAGACCCTCCGGGTATCGTTCCATTCCACAAGCAACTCATTCTGTTCAGCTTCCGTCAACAGGGGCAGCTCAGATAGCCTGCTGTCAGGCTTTGCAGCGATTCCTTGTAACAGCATCTTGTAATGACCGGCCATCAGATTAATGGTG
>CAMYMP010000486.1 GCA_947259435.1 uncultured Woeseiaceae bacterium | reverse complement strand
AACCGGCCTGCAGCACATAGAGGCCAGGCTCGACGACGGCTTGTGGCTCTATGTCTGCGGCAACATCAGGCTCTTGCTCCGGAATGATGACCTCGAAGTTCGGCAACATCTCGTAGAAGGTGAAGCGCTCCTCGGGTGGCTCCTCGTCGGCACCCTGCCCGGCGGCAACTTCATTATTGTCATCCAGGGCGTTCTGCAAGCTCGCGGGCTGCGGAACAGCGGCGGACTTCGCTGCGGCCGGCCGGCGATCCTTGACGTAAACGGCGAACGCAACCGACAGTCCGAGAGAGAGCCCGAAAAGCATCCACAACCAGCCCGGATATGCCTGCTTTTTTGTCGCACGAGTTGATCTGCGGCGCTTTCGTTTTGCCATTACATGGTCTCCGGCGCGGAAACGCCGAGGATTCCGAGGCCGTTTGCGATAACCGTGCGCGTCGCAGTGACCAGGACAAGTCGCGCATCACGCAGTTCGGCCTCGTTCCCAATGAACACGTGCGCGTTGTAATAGGTATGGAAGTCGTTCGCAAGATCTCTGAGGTAGTGCACGAGATGCTGCGGCGCACGGTTGCTTGCTGCGAGGTCGATAACTTCAGGGTATCGGCTCAGCGTTGTCATCAGGGCCTTTTCCTGAGGTTCCGCCAGCAAAGACAGGTTGTTGAAGCCGTTTGCAGTATTCCATTCGAGCGAGCGTTCCTCGAGCTGCCGGAATACGCTGGCAATCCGCGCGTGTGCATATTGGATGTAATAGACTGGATTGTCGTTCGATTCTGATTTTGCCACATCGAGATCGAAGTCGAGATGCTGATCGTGCGAACGAGAAACATAAAAGAATCTGGCCGCATCGTTACCGACCTCATTGCGCAGCTGGCGCAGCGTGATGAACTTTCCGCCCCGTGTGGTCATGGCGACTTTCCGGCCGTCACGATAGAGCGCAACGAATTGTACGAGGTCGACGATGAGATCGTCGGCGGCATAGCCCATGGCGGCCAGGCCACCACCAACGCGGGTCACGTAACCATGATGATCGGCACCCAGTATGTCGATTAGCAGATCGAATCCTCGCTCCCGCTTGTCGAAGTGATACGCGATATCAGACGCGAAGTAGGTCTTGTTTCCGTTTGCGCGGACTACTACGCGGTCCTTTTCGTCGCCGAAGTCGGTTGCTCGAAACCACTTTGCACCGTCTTTATCGTAGACCTTGCCACTTTTCTCGAGCGCAGCCAGTGCCGCGTCGATACGACCTTCTGTCGTCAGGCTTTGCTCCGAGTACCAGCGGTCAAAGGTCACGCCAAATTCGGCAAGATCTTCCTCGATATCGTCGCGGATCGATTCCAGTGATTGCTGGCGGATGCGATTGAAGCTGTCATCCCCGATCAGGTCTGTGGCGCGGCTGATTAGCAGATCGATGACCTCGTCTCTGTTGCCGTCGGGCAAGTCCACAAACAGGTCACCCGCGCGCTCGGTCGAAAGCGCAGTCATGTCCATCTGCGCGGCTATGTCTTTTATATAGTCACCGTGGTATCCGCCGTCGGGAAAAGGCACTTCCACACCCTGCGTTTCGAGCCAGCGCAACCATACGCTGACGCCGAGAATGTCCATCTGCCGCCCTGCATCGTTGACGTAGTACTCGCGCTCCACCGGGTAACCTGCGGCTTCGAGCAGATTGCCGACCGTGGCGCCGAACGCCGCAAGACGACCGTGACCGACGTGCAGCGGCCCGGTCGGATTAGCCGAAACAAACTCGAGCAAAATACGGGGTTGTTCTTTAGCTTCCTGCCGACCGTAACAGACACTCTGGTCGAGGATGTTCTGCAGTTCGAGATGATAGGCCGCCGGGCTCAGGTAGAAATTCATGAAGCCGGGACCGGCTATCTCAACCTTGCTGACCTGATCGCTGTCGCCTAGCTGTTCGATGATGGCCGTGGCAATGTCCCGTGGACTCTTCTGCGCCGGCTTGGCCAGCCGCATCGCGATGTTGCTGGCGAAGTCGCCATGGCTGGCGTCGCGCGTGCGCTCGACCGTGCTCTCGATCGCAACACCGGCAATGAGATCCTCGAGCTCGGGCAGTTTTGCCAGGGCACTTTCAAGAAGCTGTGCAACAAGGGATTTCATCTAAAGGTGGCCTGGAATTTCGAGCCGGCAATTCTACAGTGATTAGCAGGTGCTGTCGGCTAAAACAACTCGATCGGATCGACGTCAATCGACCAGCGAACTTTGCGTGCGGCCGGTTCGTTTTCGAGTGCAGGTCGCAGGTTTTTAAGGGCAGTATGCAGAGCCTTACGGTCACTGCTCTGAAGCAGCAACTGGGCGCGGTAGCGGCCGGCCTTACGCGCCATTGGTGCGTTGACGGGGCCAAGGACACGCAGGAGGTCGACACGCTGCTCCTCAAGACGCCGCCGTGCGACCTCCAGAAAGGCATGCGCGTCGCCTTGCCTGTGGGCTGCCGACCGAATCAGAGCCAGCCATGTAAACGGCGGCCAGCGGGTCTGCCGGCGTTCGGCGAGCGCATCTGCCGCGATCTTCTCGTAGCCCCCTTCGATCAGGTGTTGCCAGAAAGGATTCCCGGGAAATGCGGTCTGAATCATGAC
>CAMYMP010000485.1 GCA_947259435.1 uncultured Woeseiaceae bacterium | reverse complement strand
TTTGCGCCAGTCATTGAGTTCCTCGCATCCGCGGCCGCCGACCCGGATGTACTGGCGATAAAGCAAACGCTTTACCGGACCGGCGCCGACTCGCCGATCGTTGACCACCTGGTAACGGCGGCTCGATCAGGAAAGGAAGTCACGGTCGTCGTCGAACTCATGGCGCGTTTCGACGAAGCCGCCAACATCGCGTTGTCAAACCGGCTGCAGGAGGCCGGAGCGCATGTCGTTTACGGGCTTGTCGGTTTCAAAACGCACGCAAAGATGTTGCTCGTGGTTCGCCGAGAAGCCGAGCGCCTGATCCGCTATGTCCACCTCGGAACCGGTAATTATCACCACGCAACAACGTCGGTTTACACGGACTACGGCTACCTTAGTAGCAGCCAGCGTCTCGGCGAAGACGTGCACAAGCTGTTCCTGCAGCTCACGAGCCTGACCGAGGCCAGCGACATGACGCGCATGCTGGCATCGCCATTCAGCCTCTTCGACGCATTGATCGACAAGATCAACCGTGAAATCCAGCATGTCGAAGACGGCAAAGACGCTCGCATCGTAGCCAAGGTCAATTCGCTCAACGAACCGCAGTTGATTGACGCCCTTTATGCCGCATCCCGGGCCGGTGTGAAAGTCGACCTTATCGTTCGCGGCATCTGTTCGTTACGCCCGGGCGTCAAGGGGCTGTCGGAGAACATCCACGTACGGTCGATCGTCGGCCGCTTCCTGGAGCACTCCCGCGTGTACTACTTCCTCAATGACGGTGACGAAGAATTTTATTGCGGTAGTGCTGACTGGATGGAAAGGAACATGTTCCGGCGCAATGAATCCTGTTTCGAGATTCGCCAGAAAGCGATGAAAGAACAAATACGGCACGACCTCGAGCTGTTCCTGGCCGACAATTGTAACGCTTGGGTTCTTAACGGGGACGGTAGCTACGCGCGCTTATCGCCCGGGAAGAGCGAACGTATTTCAGCGCAGGAAACGTTCCTCGATCTGTTGGCCGCCGAGAACTAGTACGTCTCAACCGAACTGCAACTCGAAGCCAACCTCATGCAGGAATCCCTTTTCGCGCTCGAGGTCGGCGACGGTCAGCGGATTGGCCTCGAGCCACTCCTTGTCGAAACGCAGGGCAAGCGACTGCTCAGCGACCTTGATTTTCAGCATGGGAACGGCATCGTCGTTGCGGCTGCGATTCAGCAGCGCGGCAAGCCGCAACAGTATCGCCAGGCGTAACGCCGAATTCCGCCAGGCTCTCGGCAGGGTTTTCAGCCGACTGGCCTCGACCTCATTTCGCTGTCCACCGATCAGGAACGCCAGGTAACGCTGCTCCGCGCGTGGAAATCCCGGCATGTCAGCATACTCGGCAATGTAAGCGCCATGGCGCTGGAAGCCGTCATGCGAAATATCGAGGCCAATCTCGTGCAGCCGTGCCGCCCAATCGAGTACCCGGATCTCGAACTCGGAATTCAAGCCCCAGTCCGAAGCACATTGACCGTGCAGCAGCGCAGCGGTCTCCGCGACCCGCCGGCTCTGCTCGGGATCCACGTGGTAACGCGCAGCCATCGCAACCACGGTCCTTTCGCGAGCGTCTTCATGCTGCAGGCGTCCCAACAGGTCGTAAAGCAGCCCCTCGCGTAAAGCGCCATCCGAAATCTGGAGCTCGCTAATCCGTAACACGTTCAGCAACTCGGCGAGAATGGACAGCCCGCCGGGCCAGACCTGTGCCCTGCGTTCCGACAGGCCGGACAGCGACAGGTTTTCGATCGAGTCGAAGCCAAGGACCGCATCGATCAGCTTTTCCACTATTGCGGGCGTGATGCCCGACTCGCTGATCCCGAGAGCCTGCGCGACAGCTTCTGTCGCGCGTATCGTGCCGGACGTACCGATCGCCTCGATATTGCTGGCATTGCGAAAGAACGCTTTAATTGGGCGAAGCTCAAGACGAGCCGTGAGTCGCGCTTTGTCGAAAGCCTGCCGGGTCAGTTTGCCGTCCGGGAAAAATCGTTCGGTCATCGAAACGCAACCCATGTCCAGGCTTTCGAGTGCTTTAGGCTGTGACGCCTGACCGAGGATCAGTTCGGTACTGCCACCGCCGATATCCATGACCAGTCGCAGTCCCTCGGTCGGCGGCAGGCTGTGGGTCACGCCCTTGTAAATGAGGCGTGCTTCCTCGATACCGGAAATGATCTCGATCGGATGACCAAGCGCTGCTTCGGCTTCGCTCATAAACGTGGAGTCTTCCCGGGCGCGGCGAATCGTGCTGGTACCGGCCGCACGCACGCTTCCTGCGTGCATGTCGCGCAGCCGTTCGCCAAAGCGTGATAAACAGCCAATGGCCCGTTCGCGGGCATCGTCACGGAGATCGCCGTTCGGCGACAGGCCCTCTGCGAGCCTGACTGTTTCGCGAATTCGATCGAGGATCGCGAGCTGGCCGTGGCGCAACTCGCCGACGATCATGTGAAAGCTGTTTGAGCCGAGATGATTCCGAATGATGAACTGCGCTCCCTGCAGATCTTCCTTGTAATCGATCTCGGCGCCCATGAGGTATTGCACGCTCATCGGATCAATCAACAACATCACGCCCTGATTTTCCACCTGGGCGTCGCCATCCTCGATATCCTCATCGAATGTGAAGCCATACTGGAAGCCCGAACATCCCCCACCCGAGATGAATACCCGGAGCTTCAGATTGGGGTTGTCTTCCTCGGCTATGAGTTCGCCCACCTTGGTCGCGGCGGCATCGGTGAATATGACGCTCGGTGGTGGCGGCGGTGCGATTGTTGCTGCGGTGGCCATATTGAATTCTTCCTGTTGATGATACCGGACTAGGAGTCGCTGGCGGCAGCGGCCGACTCGTCGATCCGCGTCGTCTGCTCCAGTAACGGTACCTGCCCTTCCGGCTGATGGACAAGCTTGCCATTGATCTCTGCGCCAATGGCCATTTCGATCAGATTGTAATACACATTGCCAATGACACGCGCCGTCGGTCCGAGTTCCACGCGCTGACTGGCAAACACATCGCCGCGTACGATTCCATTCAAGACAACATAGGGCACGGTCACCCCGCCCTCGACATTGCCGATGTCGCTGATGCTCAGCGCCGATTGGGTGTCCGGGTCTGCCGATACACCGCCGTTGATCGTGCCGTCGATGTGGCATCCGCCTTTGAAATGCAGGTCACCGTTCAC
>CAMYMP010000484.1 GCA_947259435.1 uncultured Woeseiaceae bacterium | reverse complement strand
TATGAGTATCGGCTGAACGGTGTTCACCGTAACCCGCGTACCGTCAAGCTTCCGCAGGCCGACCCGATCGCTGAGAAGTATCGCGAGCAGTTTTTCACGACAGCCGAGCCGATACTCGAGGAACTCGAACGATTCAAGAGCACCCAGTTAGCTTCCGTTGCCTACCTCGACAACTAGCGGCTAACGGCTACGCTAATGGGTGACTACTACATCGGCCTGATTTCCGGCACGAGTATGGACGGTATCGACGCTGCGCTCGTTGACATTGGTGACTCCGCCGCCAGCGTTCTCCACACGCACGACCACAGCTATCCGGACAAACTTCGTACGCAGCTGATCAAGGCCGTTCGCGATCCTGAGCACTGTGTGATCGACGATATTGGCCAGCTCGATCGTTGGATTGGCGAATGCTTTCGCGACGCCGCGAACGCCCTGCTTGCGGCTGCCGATATCGATGCCGGGGCGATTGTTGCGATCGGCAGTCATGGCCAGACGATTCGGCATCAACCAGAATCGGCGCGTCCGTTCACGCTGCAGATTGGTGATCCGGCGGTCATCGCCAAAGGGACGGGAATTACGACCGTGGCAGACTTCCGTCGTGCCGACCTGGCGCTGGGCGGTCATGGCGCTCCATTGACACCGGCCTTTCACGAGTGGCTGTTTCGCCGCCCGGGTTCGACCCGGGCTGTCGTAAATATCGGTGGCATTGCCAACATCACGGTGTTGCACGGCGGCGCGACCGACACGACGGGTTTTGATACGGGCCCCGGCAACACACTCCTGGATGCATGGATCAGCAGACACCGCGGTGATCGATATGACGCGGACGGCCGCTGGGCTGCGGATGGCGCGGTCGATCAAGATCTGCTTGGGCAGCTGCTCGCTGATCCGTATTTTGCGGCCAGCCCCCCCAAGAGCACCGGCTTCGAGTACTTCAATTTGCAGTGGCTCGACGCAATGGAAATCGATCGGCTGGAAGCGCGCGACGTTCAGGCGACATTAAGCGCCCTAAGCGCCGACAGCATCGCCGCGGCTGTTCGTCGGCATGCCACTGCGGACGCGGACGTATTCGTGTGCGGTGGCGGGGTGCACAATTCCGGCCTGATGAACAGGATCGCCGCGCAACTCCCACATGCGAACATCGCCTCAACCGCGGCAGCGGGCCTCGATCCCGACTGGGTAGAAGCCGCGGCTTTTGCCTGGCTCGCAAAGCGCACGACCGAGAACCTCCCGGGCAACCTCCCCTCCGTAACCGGGGCAGCGCACAGCACGGTGCTCGGCGCCATATACCCCGCAGGCTGAACTGGGCACTGCGTAAAGAACCGGCAACCCTGTCGTTGCTATACTGGTCGGCCCGGAAATTGCGAGACCGCCGTGGACGCGCCTGCACTGCCGCCAGCTGATCTGTACATCAATCGTGAACTGAGCCAGCTCGAGTTCAATAAGCGTGTGTTGGCCC
Organism: uncultured Woeseiaceae bacterium; assembly: GCA_947259435.1. Next base: position 1,150 of record CAMYMP010000484.1, on the reverse strand, counting down.
AGGCGCTGGACCCGACCGTACCGCTTCTTGAGCGGCTGCGGTTTCTGTGTATCACCTGCACCAACCTCGACGAGTTCTTCGAGATCCGCGTTGCCGCGCTCAAACAGCGCATCGAGCTCGGCGCGCCGGCGCCCGGTCCCGAGAAGCTCTCATCACAGCAGATTTTCGACGCCCTGCGCCACGGTATGCTCGGCGTTGTTCAGCAACAATACGAGTTACTGAACAACGTGCTGTTTCCGGAACTCGCCAAGGCTGGCGTCCGCTTCGTGCAGAGTGAGCACTGGAGTGCCGAACAGGAGGAGTGGCTTACCGAGTATTTCCGGGATCAGGTCGTGCCGGTGCTGACGCCGCTAACTTTCGATCCGTCACGCCCATTTCCCCGAATTCTCAACAAGAGTCTCAATTTTATCGTGCGCCTGCACGGTAAAGACGCATTCGGTCGGCGCCGTCACCGGGGCATGGTACAGGCACCGCGCTCGCTGCCTCGCATTATTCGCCTGCCGGAGCACCTGAGCAGCGCGGGCTGTCACGATTACGTCTTTCTGTCGTCGATCATTCGGGTGCACGTTGGCGAGCTCTTCCCCGGACTGGACGTAGACGGCTGCTATCAGTTCCGCGTTACGCGCAACAGCAATCTGTACGTTGACGACGAGGAGATCGGCGACCTCGTGCATGCGCTCGAGGGTCAGCTGCAGGCCAGCCGTCACGGCGCGTCTGTGCGAATTGAAGTAGGCCATCAATGCCCGCCGGATCTGCAGGAATTCCTGCTCGACCATTTCAGTCTGGACGAGCATGACATGTATCTCGTCGACGGCCCGGTCAATTTGAATCGCCTTTCCACGGTCTGCGATATAGAGGACAAGCCGGAACTGCTGTATCCCCCGTTTACGCAGGGCCTGCCGGAGGAGCTGCGTGGCAACGAGAACATTTTCGAGCTGCTGTCGAAAAAGAACGTGCTGCTGCATCACCCGTACCAGTCCTTCGCGCCAACCATTGACTTTATCAGCAGCGCATCGACAGACCCTGATGTGCTTGCGATAAAAATCACCCTGTACCGCACGGGCGCGGACTCACCGATCGTTGACCTTCTCGTCAACGCCGCGAGGGCGGGCAAAGAGGTCACGGTCATCATCGAGCTGATGGCGCGTTT
>CAMYMP010000483.1 GCA_947259435.1 uncultured Woeseiaceae bacterium | reverse complement strand
CGCTTCCAGTTTGAGTGCGTGGGCAAGCAGCGAACGTTCCGCCCAGCCGTAGAGTTTCGGATCCACGTCTTTGTAGACATGCGGCACGAGCTGGTGCGTTGTCAGGTTTGGGTTAGCTTCGATCGCGGCGGCGACTTTCGCCTCACGCTGCAGTCGATGATCGATTATCCAGTCGATAACGCGAACGGGATCGTCGATCAGCTCACCATGGCCCGGCAACAGCGCATTGCAGTGCAGCCCCCTGGCACGCTGCAGCGACTCGATGTAGTGCTTCATGTTGCCGTCAGGCGGATCGATAACGACGGTTGAACCATCGATCACATGATCCCCCGTGAACAGCCAATCATGTGCATCATGCCGGTAACAAACATGATTGGACGCATGCCCGGGCGTGTGCACTACCTCGAGCCGGAACTCGTCTGTTTGCAAGTTATCGCGATCGGCCAGGACGCGAGCCGGAATGAACGACTTGTCCTGGTGCTGGCCTTCCGGAGGGGGCATTCCGAGCAGTTCGGCACCGGTCAACTCGGCGAGCAGCGCCGCGCCCGGCGAATGATCCGGGTGAGTATGTGTCACGAGAATCCAGCGAATCGGGGCGGCAGCTTTTTCAATAATCTTTTCGAGATGGCTGCCGATCGCAGGGCCGGGGTCGAGCACGGCGATTTCTTCAGCGCCGAAGAGGTACGTGTTGGTTCCGGGCCCGGTCATCATTGATGGGTTCGGCGCGACAATGCGTCGGACCCCCGTCGCGAGTTCGGTGTAGACCGGCATTTCGGGACCGAAAGAACTCATCGAAGCAGCTCCGGTCCCAAGGCGGGCTGGTCGCAGATCACTCCCTTCTCTGCACAGCACCGCGACCATTCGAGCAGCGCATCCGTCGAATCGAATTGCTGCAGGCGTTCGAGTGTTTTGCGGGTTGGGTAATGAACCGTCATTTTCTTTTCTTCGTGAGCAACGAGAATATCGCTCGCCGACATCCAGCATGAATGCGTCAGTTCGCCGCCGCAGTGGACTGCCTGTTGTTCTGCAGGCAGCTCTGCAAGGAAGAAGCGCGTCGAATAGCGCTTTGGCAGCCCGACAGGCGTTATCCAGAAACTGAAATAGTGCAGTGCGTCACATTGCAGCTCGAGTTCGCCGTCGGCAGCGAACGTGTCCCAGGTCAGAGAGCCCTCGTTGAGCTTCGCTCGAAGCTCAACGAGCCTGTCCACATCGAACCGCGTTTGTCCAAGCAACACGCCCGCCTCCTCGAATAGCTCACGCACGGCCGCACTGAAGTAGTCGAGGCCGCCCTTATCGAGCCTCAGCAGACGACCTGCAACGGCTGGTGTAACACCGGCGCAGCGATGATGCACACGGCAATCAGCATCCTCGAGCACGCCGCCAGGAAACGCGTAGGCGGATCCGAACGACGAAAGCTCGTGACGCTTTACCATGAAAATCTCGGGTGCGCGCTCTGCACGGCGGACCAGCACAACGGTTGATGAAGGCCGCGGTGTTTGGACCTCATTCGACACTGGCGTTGTCCGCATCACCGGTCTCGACATGCGCTTTGAGCCGCCGCAGCGCTTCACCGATCACGAAGTCGACCGGCCCGGCAATTTCATCGAGTCCGCCGGGGCTATAACCGCCGACGACGTATGAGAATACGACGCGCGTGCCCTCGTCGGTATCGAAAAACTCCCACGTCATGTTGCCGCTTACGCCCATCAATCCGAGCGGGCCGAGTCCTCCGGTGAGCCGCAGCAGTACCTGTGTGTTGACGAAGGTAACGGTAAGATGCACAACGCCCGCATGGTCACCGAGCGCTTCGCAGAAACAACCCTGCGGTCTGGGATCGATGCGCATATTCCGGGCGTCACCCGAAATCGTGTGGTCGCTGCTCCACCAGCGGCCGACTTCGTAGACCGCCGCACGCCAGACATCGCTCCTCGGGGAATCGATGACAGTTTCCTGGACGAGCGAGAAACCGCTCGGGCTCGCGTCGACAACTTCGGCCAATGCGACATTGCTGGTCGCGCATACGGCAATCATCAGAACGGTCAGAGAGCGTCTCATCAGCGGGCCCTGTCTCGGCTTCAAAGCGGCTGTTAAGCTTACCGCAAACCATGATTAGCGACATGCGAGTAGTTTTCGAAAGCCGCAACCGACGGGCGTGTTCGGATCGCGCCCTTGTGCTGACGTCATTACAGATTCCGTATGAAATCGTCGATGACGTTACAGGATGTGCGGTGATTGTACCGGCCGAATACTCGGCCCGGGCGACGGAAGAACTCCGGCTCTATGAGCAGGAGAACCCTCCGCGGCGGCCGATCGTAGTCAAACCTTTCGCCCATCAAAACGCACTGCCCGGCGTCGTTGCCTACGTTCTGGTCATCTGTGCCGTGGCGTGGCTCGCAGGCGAATCGTATTTTGCAAAGGACTGGGTGGGTGCAGGACGCGTCGACGGCGTGCTGATTCGCGCGGGCGAATGGTGGCGAACCATCACGGCGCTGACCTTGCATGCAGGGCTGCGACATCTGCTCGGCAACCTCGTATTCGGCGCATTTTTCGGCTTGTTCGCCGGCCGCCTGCTCGGCCCGGGTATTGCCTGGCTGGCCATCGTGCTGGCTGGTGCCTCAGGCAATGCACTGAATACCCTGCTGCTCGAGTCTTCGCACCGCTCCATCGGCGCGTCGACGGCCGTCTTCGCCGCGCTCGGCCTGCTCGCCGGTTTCGTCTGGCGCGCCAAACTGATGTCGCAGGAGAAATGGCCCTATCGCGTCGGTCCGATCGTCGGCGGCTTCGCTCTGCTTATGTACACGGGTACCGGTGACGGCAGCGCCGAATCCAACACCGACGTTGGAGCGCATCTGATGGGCTTTCTCTGCGGAATGACCGGTGGCGTGCTGCTGACGCTTGTGCGCGACCAGCTTGTTCGCCCGCGCTGGCAAATCTCTGCGGCGGCGCTCGCGCTTCTGATCATTGTCGTCGCCTGGGTCGTCGCATTTCTCGCCTGACGCGACCCGGTAATCATGTAGAATCCCGGTCCGGGAGAGCACACTGGGGCACAGCAGCCAAAAATGAAGAAAATCCTGCTGTTCTTACTGATACTGGCACTGATCCTAACGATCACCGCGTGGATACGATACGGTGGCGGTGACCCGTACCCGGATCTTTCGACTTCCCCTATTCTCGGTGAGAACGCCATCGAAGAGGTCCTGTCCTACCCCGAGCCCATTGGCAATGTCGCTGTTAACGCGACCGGACGGCTGTTTTTTACGGTGCATCCCGAATCCCGACCCCAGGGCAATAAGCTACTGGAGTATGTCGACGGGGCGTCTGTACCGTATCCGGACGGTGCCTCACAGGCGCTGCTGTTCGACTCGGTTCTCGGCGTCGTTGTCGATCGGTTCGATCGTCTCTGGACAATCGATCATGGCAACCATGGAATTCGTACGGCGCGTCTGCTCGCGTTCGATCTCGACACCGGCGATCTGATTCACGATCAACGCTTCGCGAAAGACATCGCACCAGTGGGTTCATTCCTGCAGGACCTGCAGGTTAGCGCGGACGGCAGGACCATCATCATTGCGGACGCGAGTTTCTGGCGCAAAAAGCCGGCCATCATCGTTTACGACATCGAGTCGGCCTCGGCCCGGCGTGTCCTCGAATCACATCTGTCGGTCGCCGCGCAGAATTATCTGATTCGGAATCAGGGCCGCAAAATGACATTCGGTGGCGGCATCGTATCGCTGCGCGGTGGAGTTGACGGCATCGCGCTCGGCGATGAGTGGTTGTATTTCGGCGCATTGAGTGGATCGGGACTTTACCGGGTCCGGCTGAGCGATCTTACAGATCCTTCCATACCCAATGCACAAATCGCCGCGCGAGTCGAACGCTACGTGACGAAACCCCTCAGCGACGGCTTGAGCATCGACGTCGAAGGTAATGTCTACATAACTGCCATCGAGCATGGTTCGATCTTTGTCGTCGACAAGGAGAAAGAGCTGCGCACGCTCGTGCGTCCATCAAGATTGCGCTGGCCCGACGCCTTGTCATTCGGGCCCGACGGTTGGTTGTACATTGCTGACAGCGCGCTGGCCGATGTCGTACTCCAATCGCACGAGCACATCAGGTCCAGCGGACCGTATAAGATTTTCCGCTTCCAACCGGGCACGGCCGGAACGCCCGGTCAGTAGACGCATGCAGGTATTACTTCTGTACGCCGCGGTCGTCATGATCTGGGGCTCGACCTGGGCGGCAATACCGTTTCAGTTCGGCGTCGTCGCTGCGGAGGTGTCCGTCGGTTATCGATTCGGCATCGCTGCTGTTTTGCTTTATACCTACGCGCTGATTTCAGGGCGCCAAATACGCCTTCCTGCAAATGCTTATGGTTTCGTACTGCTGCAGGGAACGTTGCTCTTCTGCCTGAATTACCTTCTCGTATACTACGCGACGGCGCGAATTACGTCGGGATTGGTTGCCGTTGTGTTTAGCAGCATTGTGTTGTTCAACGCGATCAACGAGCGCATCTTCTTCAATACGCGAATCGATGGCCGGCTGGTGATAGCCGGACTACTGGGGCTCGGTGGGATAGCGATGATCTTCTGGCCGGAAGTCGCAGTACTTAGCTTTGGCGACAATACGATTATTGGGATATCGTTAGTTTTGCTTGGTACTGTCCTCGCGTCGTTCGGTAATATGACGGCCGTCATCAATACGCGGCACGAGCTACCGGTCGTTGCGGTTAATGCGCACGCCATGGCCTGGTCTGCATTATTATCTCTAGTTATCGCAACACTGATTGGCCGAGACATTAATTTCTCGTTGCAACCGGGCTACGTTATCTCACTTGCGTATCTGGCGGTCTTCGGCTCGGCAATCGCCTTCGGCTGTTACCTGGCGCTGATTCGCCGCATCGGATCGGCTCGTGCTGCTTACAGCTCGGTGCTATTCCCGGTTGTCGCTCTGGCGATCTCAACGGTCGTCGAGGGATACCGGTGGACTGCCATCGCAGCTGTCGGCATCATGCTGACGCTAGCGGGCAACTGGCTGATTCTGCGTAGCAGAGCAACGTAAGAAAGCACAAAGGAAACTAAAATGGATCAAGCAATTCCCCCCGACCTGGGGTTTAACTGGAACGAACTCGCCGAGTTACTTCAGACCACCGGCGTGGAGTTCGGCATCAATCTCGTAACCGCACTGGTCATCTTCGTCGTCGGTCGCTGGATTATCGGCATGCTCGTGCGCGGCCTAAAAGCCGTGATGCAGAGACAGGAAATCGACAAGACGCTCGAAACGTTTGTCACCAATCTCGTGCGCATGGTGCTGCTCGTTTTCGTCATTATCGCCGCTATCGGCGCACTTGGAGTGCAGACGACATCGCTGATTGCCGTTCTCGGCGCCGCGGGCCTCGCTGTAGGCCTCGCGCTGCAGGGCTCGCTGTCAAATTTCGCCGCGGGAGTGCTCATCGTGATGTTTCGGCCCTACAAGGCGGGCGATTACGTCGAGGCCGCGGGCATCGGCGGCACGGTCAAGGGCGTGCAGATACTGACGACGATCATGGAGACGCCGGACAATAAGCGAATCGTCGTGCCCAATGCCCAGGTCATGAACAGCGTGATCACGAATTATTCGGCCAACGAGACGCGGCGCGTGGACATGGTTGTCGGCGTGAGCTACTCGGACGACCTCGACAAGGTCCGCAGCACACTTCAGGAACTAATCTCGGCAGACGATCGTGTGCTTGACGAGCCGGCATGCACGATCGCCGTTTCTGAGCTGGCTGACAGCAGCGTGAACTTCGTCGTGCGGCCATGGGTCAATACGAGCGACTATTGGGGCGTCAAGTTCGCCCTGACCGAAGCCATCAAGAAGCGCTTTGACGAGCTAGGTATCTCCATCCCGTTCCCGCAGCGGGACGTGCACCTCTATAAAGCATCCGATTAGAATGCTTCGTGCCCGGCGTCAATCTGTGACGTCGGGCTCTATGAAGCACCATTGCAACTTCGGAATTCGCTCTTTCAGTTTGCGCTCGAGAGTGTTGATGATTGAGACCGCCGCGTCGATGTTCATTCCCGGCCGCATTTTGACCTTGGCGGCGAGCATCGTATCCGGACCATACTGAATCGTAATCGTGTTGAACACGCGATCGATGCAGTCTTCGTCAGCAATGATCGCATCGATCACTTCCTGAATCTCCGGATCCGCCGAACGACCGACCAGCAGTGATTTAACGCGCCACGCGATAAAGACAGAGATCACGAGCAGAATAACACCGATGCAAATCGACCCAAGCGCATCGTAAACCGGATTGCCGGTTATCCAAGCGGCAATCAGGAAGCCAAGCGCCAAAATCAGGCCGAGCTGCGCGCCAATGTCCTCCCCGAGCACGACCACGAGTTCGGAATTGCGTGTGTGCTTCAGCCACTCGCCGAATGGCCTGTCGCCACGAACCTTGCCGATCTCGCGCAGACAACCGTACAGCGACCCAGCCTCGAGCAGAATTGCAAACACGAGAACAACGATCGCAATCCAGACCTGGTTGAGCTCCTCCGGATGATTGAATTTATGCCAGCCCTCGTAAATCGAGAACAAGCCGCCAAGACTGAACAACAGCAGCGCGACGATAAAACTCCAGAAATAGCTGAGCTTGCCGTAGCCGAGCGGATGTTCGGCATCCGGCGCACGCTGTGACTGTGTCAGGCCAAGGTACAGCAGCACCTGGTTGCCCGTGTCGGCATAGGAGTGAATCGCCTCGGCGAGCATGCTGCCGGAACCGGTGACCCAGGCAGCCCAGGTCTTTGCGATGGCGATGCCAAAATTAGCTATGAACGCGTAGAGAATCGCGCGTGCCGTTGAACTATGTGAAGATGAGGCCATCCAAATACACCTGGTACCCTGTCAACGCAGGCAGAACCGCCGCGTTGTTGTTATTGAGGGTAACGGAGTTTAATGGGAATCGTAATGGACGCAATCAAGTCGGTCATTCTGGCGTTTGCGGTCGCACTAGCTGCGGGCTGTGCCGCCAACCCAAATCCGATCATCGACATGAGAGGTGTCGACAAGGACGAGTACGACCGTGACTGGCGGGAGTGTGAAGCTTATACGGATGAGGTCGTCATGGCGAAGGGCGTCGCCAAAGGAGCCGGACTCGGCGCAGTCATTGGCGCAGCGGCCGGCGCGGTTGGCGGTAATTCCAGCGACGTCGCCGAAGGGGCGGCCGTCGGTGGCTTGTACGGCGGCACGCGCTCGGGTCTGGACGCGGACCGGGAAAAACAGCTCGTGTTCAAGCGCTGCATGAGTGGGCGCGGATACAGGGTCTTAAACTAGATTGACCCTTGGCCGCTGGTTCGTTACTGTGTTTTTATACAGTACCGAGGTCTGCAATGTCTCCGAGTCCGCATAAAGGTCGCGGCGCGATTTCGCAGCGTGAGGGCCGCTTTACGGCCCGACCCGTTGAATACAGCGATGAAGAAGCCGCCCTGCGGGACGATATGGCCCCCGAGACCGTGCTTACGCCCATGCAGGCCGGGAAGATCATCAGCCATAACACGTCGCCCGATGTGCCGTTCGATCGCTCGATCAATCCCTATCAGGGCTGTGAGCACGGCTGCATCTATTGCTATGCGCGGCCGAGCCACAGCTACCTGGACCTGTCCCCGGGACTCGATTTCGAGACGCGGATTTTTTATAAGCCCAACGCTGCCATCCGCCTGCTCGAGGAATGGGAAAAGCCCGCTTATGAGTGCAAACCGATCACGATCGGAGCCAATACAGACCCCTACCAACCGGCTGAAAAGACGACGCGCGTTACGCGGCAGCTGCTGGAGCTATTCGACAAGCACAGCCATCCAGTCAATCTGATAACCAAGGGTACGCTTATCATGCGCGATATCGATCTGTTGTCCGGCCTGGCCAGTCGCGGCCTGTGCTCCATTGCAGTGAGCCTGCCGACCCTGGACGACGCATTGAAACGCATCATGGAACCACGGGTTCCGAGCGCAGAGGCACGGCTAAAGGCGATTGAGGCGTTGACTGCGCGAGGCGTCCCAACCAGTGTGCTGATGGCGCCGCTTATTCCGGCGATCAACGACGGTGAAATTGAAAAGATACTGGAAGCGGCGGCGCAAGCCGGAGCATTGAACGCGCACTACATTTTTCTGCGACTGCCGCACGAAGTGAAGGACCTTTTCGTGGAATGGCTGCAGGCACATTTTCCCGATCGCGCCGAGCACGTCATGAGTCTTGTCCGGCAAGCCAGCGGCGGCCGTGATTATGACAATCGCTTCGGTGTACGCCAGACCGGCCGAGGCGCCTATGCGGATATGCTCGGCAAGAGATTCAAAGCAGCCAGCAGACGCCACGGGCTAGTCCCGCTGCGCTATCAGCGTCATCTCGATTGCAGTCGGTTTCAGCCCCCGGGTCAGCAGCAGCTTGGCCTGAACCTGTAATTCGGTATAGTTGGGTTGTGACCTGAAGCGACCGAGTTACAGAACTTATCGGGTTTACGGAAGTCTCAAAAGCTGGCGATGGCGATGATCACAACACCCCGAATTCCCGTGTTAATGCTGCTCTTTGTTGCGGCAGCAAACCCGAGTGCTCAGGAAATCCAATCGGACGGCCCCGAAGCGCAGACAGCCAGCGAACCAGATGTTATTCCGGAGTTTGTGCAGCAAGGCCAGATCGTTCCGGTTGCCGAAGAGGGCATCGACGAGGGCATCGACGATCCCGAGGAAGTCTCGGCACCGATACAAACTGATGTTGAAACGCTCCTAAGCGAGTTTGCTCTTTTCAAACAGTTGATGGCTGAAGGCGTATTCGATGAAGCCGACACGGTTGCAAAACGCGTTGTCGAACTGGCTATCCGCACGAGAGGCGCTCAATCGAACGAATTTGCCAAGGCGCTGACCAACCTCGCTATCGTTCAGCACCGAACCGAGCAATACGATGCTGCGCAACAGAATTTTCAGACTGCGATCGAGATAATTGAAGACAATGAAGATCGATTGAACGCGCAGCTGGTCAATCCGCTCAAAGGCCTTGGCGCATCACAGCTCGAGAGCGGTAGACCCGACCTCGCGTCTGCAACGTTTGAACGCGCGGTGCATGTGACCCATGTCAACGAAGGGCCGCATAATTTTGATCAGATTGAGTTGCTCGAATCCATCGCCGAGACGATGCTCCGCATGGGCGATCTCGATGCGGCCAAGGACGCACAGGACACGATTTTCGCGCTGAATGTCCGCAGGCACAACATTGACCAAGTGGACCTGGTTCCATCCCTGATGCGCCGCGCGGCCTGGCAACACCGCGCCGGGCTTATCTATGATGAGCGTGCGACCTATCGTCGCGCCATTCGCATCATTGAAGAAACGTCCGGCAAAGATGATATGCGTCTGGTCAATCCGCTGATCAAGCTCGGCAGGTCGTTTTTCTTCGCCGATACGTCAGGCACCGATTCCTTTCAGGACGGGCGAATGGCGACAGGTGAGATTTACTTCAAACGAGCCACAAGAATTGCTGCCAATAGCCCGGAGTCAAATTGGCAAACCGTCGTCAAAGCGACTTTGGCGCTGGGCGACTTCTATATGTACCAAAACAATGCGCAGCGCGGACGACAGGTCTATCTTGGCGTTTGGGAGCTATTGTCAACAGACGAGCATGAAACGATGCTAAATGTCCGGCGCGAGCAACTTGAAAGCATTGTGCCTCTCAGGCAGGGCAATTTGCCGGAGTACATCAACGCGGAATACGCGAATGACGACGGCCTGCCGAGTGACGACCCGTTGTTACGCGGCAAGATCACTGTGGCTTACGAGATATCGGCTCGCGGGCGCGTGACTGAAGCAAAACTGGTTGAGGCCGACCCGCCGGAATTCACGGACATGCAGCGGACTGTAATGCGCGAACTGCGGCAGCGACTTTACCGGCCCAGATTTGAAGAAGACGGTGTTGTGGCCACGCCAAATCAGACGCTAGTACACACGTTCTTCTATCGTCAGTCGGATCTGGATACGATCAGGTCTGGAGTTGCTGCTGCCGAACAAGAATAATCCCGAGCGGCAGAATCGAGGAGGGGGAAGAACGATTCCGGAACACACATTCAAGATCAGTCTAGTCGGGTTGATACTGCTGGCCCAAGCCGGTCCCGCTTCCAGTGATTGCAGAGACGAGTCGATTTGTGTAGACGCTATCAATCAGGGTGGTAACGTCGAGCTTCGCGCAAAGAACCTGCGCGCGTACCCGATTACCTACACCCTGCGTATCCGCACCCGCGATCTCAATGTCAATGGCCCAAAAACCGTTACGCGCACGCTTGCTCCGAATCAGTCAGAACAGGTAATGCTGCTGAGTAATGACAACTCTCGAAACGACGGCGACTATCGGTATTCATTCGACTGGACCGTCGGTGACAAGGACGCCGTACACGATGACGATCACCTCTACACGCTGCCATACACCAGCGGCAAGTCGTATCGCATCATTCAGGGTTATGGCTCGCGTTTCAGTCATACGGGGCTCGAGGAGTTCGCGATTGATTTCGACATGCCAATCGGCACTGCTGTTCACGCGGCGCGTGCCGGAGTCGTTGCGCGAGTGCAAGAATCGCACAGCAAAGGATGCTGGGAAGACGGCTGTGGACAGTACGCCAACTTCATCGTGATATTGCACAGCGACGGCACGACCGGCGAGTACTACCACCTGCAGAAGCATGGAGCGCTTGTGGCGGTGGGCGAGAGCGTGGCACAGGGTCAGATGATCGCGTATTCCGGTAACACCGGGCATTCGACAATGCCGCACCTGCACTTCGCGGTATATCGCGCGACCGATTGGGGCAACACGCAGTCAATTCCGGTGCGCTTTCACGGTGCCGACGGTATCATCTACCGTCCCCGCCGCGGCGCGCGACACCAGGCTCTGTAATCATGCATTTTGTCAACGGCAATCCGATCAAGGGTCCTTTCCCAGAGCACCTGCAGGAGGCCGTATTCGGGCTCGGCTGTTTTTGGGGAGCGGAGCGGCGTTTCTGGGAGACCGAAGGCGTTTTCACGACCGCCGTCGGATATGCCGGCGGCACGACGCCGGATCCCGACTATCAGAGCGTCTGCACTGGCTCCACGGGCCATGCCGAAGTCGTGCTTGTCGTTTTCGATCCCAATATTGTCAGCTATGCAGAACTGTTACGCGCCTTTTGGGAGAGCCATGACCCGACGCAGGGCATGCGCCAGGGTAATGACGTCGGTACGCAGTACCGGTCCGCCATCTACACCAGCAGCGACTCACAACAGGCAGCCGCACATCAATCGATGGCGGCCTACCAGGCCGAGCTGTCGGGCGCCGGATACGGCCAGATCACGACCGAAATTGTGCCGCTCGACACTTTTTACTACGCCGAGGAATACCACCAGCAATACCTCGCCAAAAACCCCGGCGGCTATTGCGGCCTCGGCGGGACAGGCGTGAGCTGCCCGACTGGACTGGCAGCCGATCGGCAATCCGCCTAGCAAGGAAGAGTGCCCGAACTACCGGACATCGATGTCTACGTCGCAACGCTCGAGAAGACAATTGGTGGCAAAGCTCTCAGGGACATCCGTAGCGGCAATCCGTTCCTCGTCCGAAGTGTCGTCCCACCCATAAGCGACCTATCCGGCCATAGAGTCCGTTCGCTCCGCCGCATCGGCAAACGCATAGCGATCGGTTTCGATAACGATCTCTGGATCGTGCTTCACCTGATGGTTGCAGGTCGCTTGCACTGGAAAACCACAAAGCCGTCGCTGGCAGGCAAGCAACAGCTCGCCGCACTCGACTTTGATGACGGAACGCTGTTGCTGACCGAAGCGGGTACCAAAAAGCGTGCGTCGCTTTATGTTGTCGCCGGTGAGGCGGACCTTGCGGCACATGATCCCGGCGGTCTCGAGCCTTTGCAATGCACGTTACAGGAATTCGCAAGCGTGCTGCGAAGCGAAAATCACACGCTAAAGCGCGCATTGACAGATCCGCATCTGTTCAGCGGCATTGGCAATGCGTACTCCGACGAAATACTGCACGCAGCACGCCTGTCGCCAGTGTTGCTGACACAAAGACTCACGGACAATCAGATCGGGATCCTTTTTGACGCCACTGTTTCGTCGCTAGGGCAGTGGCGCGACAAGCTGATGCG
>CAMYMP010000482.1 GCA_947259435.1 uncultured Woeseiaceae bacterium | reverse complement strand
CCCGCCAGCCGCAGACACCGAAACCGCGGTCGAAGCCGAACCCGAGGAAGAGGAAGAGCTGAGTTTCGACGAGCCCTGGCGCGACACCGTGATGTGTACGACCTGCGATGACTGCATGGGCATCAACAAGATGATGTTTGTGTACAACGACAACAAGCAGGCGATCTTAAAGGATCCCAAAGCCGGTACGTTCGCCGATCTCGTGGCGGCCGCCGAGATCTGTCCCGCCAAGTGTATCCACCCGGGCAAACCGCTGGATTCGAATGAACCAGGTCTGGAAGAGTTGATCGCGCGTGCCGAACCATTTAACTGATGAATACTTTGCTTATAGCGCCGGCCATCATGGTTGGAATCGGATTACTCTTCGGCACCATTCTCGCGATCGCGCAGCGGTTTCTGAAGGTGGACGAAGACCCTCGAATCGAGGCGACCAACGATATGCTCCCGGGGACCAATTGCGGCGCATGCGGCCAACCCGGTTGCCTGCCGTTCGCAGAAAAACTGGTAGCGGGCATTGTCGAACCCGCGCAGTGCACGGTCAGCACGGACGACGATATCGAACGAATCGCCGAATTTCTCGAAGTGGATGCGGGCCGACAGGAAAAACTGGTTGCGCGGCTGCGCTGCGCCGGCGGCGGCCGGCAGGCACACCAGATCGCGGAGTACCAAGGTTTCGAAGGCTGTCGTGCCGCCGCCGTGGTATCGGGTGGCGGCAAGGGCTGCGCCTGGGGTTGTCTCGGCCTGGCGGACTGCGAGGCCGCCTGCACCTTCGACGCCATTCACATGAATGCCAACGGGCTCCCGCAGGTCGATACCGAGAAATGCACGGCGTGCCCGGACTGCAGCGCCGCCTGTCCCAGGGACCTGTTCGAACTGGTGCCACTCAAGCAAAACCTCTACGTGCAATGCAACATCCCGCTGGCAGGCGCAGCCGCGAGGCAGCTGTGTTCGGTGGCCTGCGATGCCTGCGAAAAGTGCGTTGCAGACGCCGCACCCGGGTTGATCCACATGGAAAACAACCTGCCGGTCATCGACTACTCGGCCGGCGGCCCTGCCCGGCCTGAAGCCGTGTTTCGCTGCGCCACGCACTCGATCGTGTGGCTCGAGGGAGAGCAGTTTCAGGAGCAGGAATCGCGGCGGGCGGGAGCGCGCTGATGGCTGGCCTGCGCGACATCGCGATTCGCTGGTACCGCAGGACTTTCGGTGCGCCCGCGGGTTCCGACATCAAGAACGAGGGACTGGACACCGTACTCGACGGCAACAGCGCGGTCGCGCTGGCAGAAGCCGGAATCGCGGGCCAAGCAGTATTGGGCGGCTCGTTTCCATCGGGCGAATCGGATGCGGTCTGGCTGGCCGAGCTCGAGCATGGCAACACGAACCTCTTCGGCGAGGCGCTGGCTGCGCAAACCGCCGAGGGGCCACGCGGCATTATCGCGGCAGCAACCGGATTGGCACTGTCGGGCCGGCGCGCAACCGCGTTTCTGTCCGGGCCGGATCTCGCCGCGGCACAGGATCTGCTGATCTCCGTCGCCGGCAAGCATGCGCCACTGGTGCTGCATCTCGGCACGCGCGCGGCTGCCGCCCACGGCGCTGCTCTTGGCAGTGGCCACGACTCGGTTCACCTCAGCGCCGACTCCGGCTTCTTTATGTTGTTTGCCATGAATGTTCAAGAAGCTATTGATTTTACTTATATTGCCAGGCGAGTAGCGGAAGAGGCCCTGGTACCGGGCATGGTCATCATGGACGGCGAGCAGACCGCGCTGGCGGCGCAGGATGTGCGGCTGCTATCGCCGTCCCAGGTCGATGGATTCCTCGGCCCGGCGCGACAACAAATCGAGTCACCGACAGCGGCGCAGAAAGTTCTATTCGGCGAGACCCGTCGCCGCGTACCCGCGTGGCATGACCTGGATGAGCCAGTCCTCAGCGGCGCGCTGTTCGAAATGGAGAGCTTCGCGCTTGGAGCGTCTGCTCGCGGACCCTATTTCGATGCCTTCGTCGGCGAGTCGCTGGCCAGATCCTTCGAGCAGTTCGCCGCTAAAACCGGCCGTCGCTACGAGTCCGTCTCGCGCTACAAGCTGGATGACGCAAAAACCGTGCTGCTGGCACAGGGCGCCGCTGTCGAGACAGCCCGCGTCGCTGCCGATTGTCTCCGCAAACAGCACAACATTCCGGTCGGAGTACTCGGTATCCACGCACTCCGGCCGTTTCCCGGTGCCGCTATTGTCGATGCGCTGCAAGGACGGGAGCAGGTGTTTGCACTCGAACGCACGGACGCGCCGATGTCTGGCGAGCCGCCGCTGCTGCGCGAAGTTCGTGCCGGCCTGCAAAGCAAGCAGCCTCGATGTCGCTCCGTGGTCTACGGCGTCGGCGGATTGCCCCTGCGGGTCGCAGATCTGGTCGAACTGTGCGTCAATGCCGACACTTCTTCGACGGCGCCTCTGTTCCTGGGCATGGCGTTCGACGACACGTCGGGGACGCAACCCAAACGCGAGGTGCTGCTGGACGCGCTGCGACGCGCCTACCCGGATGCCGCGAAGATGGGCATTCATGCGGATCGCCATGCGGTCTCGCCGCGACAGAGCAACACGCTGACTATTGCAATACAGCGAGGCGGCG
>CAMYMP010000481.1 GCA_947259435.1 uncultured Woeseiaceae bacterium | reverse complement strand
CAATGCTGCCAAATTGCCATGCAATATGTGGGCGGCCAGCGGCGACCTGCTGATTGATCACGAAGCGGATGTTGAATCGGCCCTGGAAATGATCATCGGCGGATTGGCCGAGTTGCCGTGGGGCGTCTTCGTCTTCGAGCAAATCTCCTTCGAACAGCCAGGGTGGCAAGCGTTTCTCGCGGCCTTGCGTCAGGCAGGTTGGTATAACGGCATTCTCGAGCAACATAGGGTCGGGCAGGTTGAAATCAGCGGTGACTGGAAGGCTTACGAGGCGACCCGAAAATCGCGTCACCGCCAGCGCAGGCGTCGCAACGCCCGCATGCTCGAAAAATGTGGAGTGACCAAATTAACCTTGCACCGGGATTTGGCGAAAGACGAAGTAAGCCAGCTCTTCAAGCTTGGATGTGAAATCGAAGAGCGAAGCTGGAAAAGCGCCAGCGGGACGACGATTCTGCAAAACACGCCCGTATTTGATTACTATCTGCGAGAAGCGGAGCAGCTCGCGGAATGGGGCCAACTCGAACTTGCATTTTTACACTGCGGCGAACGGCCCATTGCGTTCTGCTATGGATGGAATGCCAAAGGCGCACGATATTGCGTAAAAGTGGGGTACGACCACGCGTTCGCCAAATATGGCCCCGGACAGCAACTCATAATGCGACTGCTCGAACAGTTTCATGCCGACGAGCAATGCGCGCTTTACGACTTCCACGGGAGGCTCGTGCCCTGGACAGAATCGTGGATCACTCGGGATTATCCAGTCGGGCGACTGGTTGTCTCCAGCGGCGGTTTGGTAAATCGAGGCATTTGCGGCGCATATACGACGCTACATCCTGTCCTCAAACGATTACGCCGAAGATTAACGTAAGATGAGCGCCGGCAGGGATCTTGTGAAGATGGCGTAGAAATCATCATTTTCGCAAGGCTCTTTCAATTGAATGAATCGTCAGTCGTGCCTTCGATATAGAAGGTGTTATCCGTGCGAGATCCCTGCTTACGCCGGTCCGACGCATCGGGGGATGACGGTGTGGCGACGTGCATTCCTGTCCGTTTTCCCGCCATTCCTGCGTAAGCAGGAATCTTGTCGAGACGGCTTCGATTTGATTGAGGTGATCCGCACGAGATCCCTGCGTGCGCAGGGATGACGATGTGGGGGGCGGGTGTCTTGAACCTGGGGCAGACATTGCATATCCAGTGCCGTAATTATGGGCCACGATCAGCGCATAGGTTATCTTTTCCGGGCGCTTGCAAATCCTCACTAACCGCGAGCGTATCGGTACGTTATAATCGCAGCGAACCGAACCATTGATGGATCTGCATTGACAAGCCTCCGAAAGCTCTTCCCGGGCATAACCGGTCCGTGAATCATCGCCCCATTCTGATCGTAGACCTGTCCAAATATTATGGCGGGGCCGATGTGCGTGTAGTTGATCTTGCCAGGGCCTTGCACGGTAAGCGTGACTACACCGTGGCCACGCTCGGCCGGTCGCCGATCTACAAACGTCTGGAATCTCTGGGACTGAACGCTCAACCGGTACCACACGGGCGCGGCAATCCACTCATGGTGAGCTATCTGCGCAAGCTTATTCGCAAACAGGGCTTCGGCGTGGTCGATGCCCACAACCCGCAATCCCAGTTCTGGGGGCATCTGGCCTCGTCGACAATCAGCGGCATTACGCGCGTCTCGACCGTCCACAGTGCCTATCGGCTCGAGCATGGCAACTCACCCAAGGGACGGCTCTATGAATCCGTCCTGCAGATGAACCGGCGCGCGGGCGTGCATTTCATCGCCATAACCGAAGCGGTGCACAAGTATCTCGGCGATGCCGGAATTCCGCAGGAGCGTACCACGCTCATACACAACTGCCTGGACTTGAAACGCCTGCGCGTCAGACGCGGTGAAACGGAACCCTTCCGGGAACTGGGCTGGGATGACGATACCTACGTACTGATCACCGTCTCTCGTCTCGAGCCCGTGAAGGCGCATAAAATTCTGTTGGACGCGATCGGCCAGGTTGCCGGCGAATACGCGAACTTTCGTTGCCTGATCGTGGGCGACGGGCGCCTGCGGGAAGAACTCGAAGCACAGGTAGGCAGTCTTCAGCTGGGCAATATCGTGCATTTTGCCGGTTTCCGCGACGACATCCCGGCATTGCTCGCCGCCAGCAACGCCTTCACACTGCCTTCGCTATCGGAGGGGCTTCCCTATGCGTTGCTCGAGGCGAGCTCGCAGGCGCTACCGATGCTCGTCACCGCAGTCGGTGGCATGGCCGAACTTCTCGAACATCGCAAGACGGGCTATCTGATACCCGTAGCGGATGCGGATGCACTCGCCGGCGGCATACGCTGGCTGATGGAAAACCGGGATCAGGCTGCGGAAATCGGTGAGTCGGCGCACGACCTTATCCGGAATAAATTCAGTCCACAGGAGATGATCGAGAAAACCCTGGCCGTCTATGACAGCTAAACCCGCGATACAGCTGTGACGATATGGTATTAGGTTTCCCGAGACGGCAACTCACGATTTACCGAGCTACCGTCGATAGTTGATACACGGATGCTATAGTCCGTTTTTTTACGATCCCGGAATACCCCGATTGGGTGCCCTACCTCTTCGC
>CAMYMP010000480.1 GCA_947259435.1 uncultured Woeseiaceae bacterium | reverse complement strand
GACCTGAAAGCCGTCGATCTCGTAGACATTGCCGCGCCCGGGATTTGCATCCTGCGACATTGTCGTCAGGCCGGCGCGAATGTCAGCCAACGATATGCCTAAGCACCATGTCAGCGCCGCGGCGGCCAACGCGTTCGCTACGTTGTGGCGCGCCGCACCGCCCAGCGTGATAGGCACGTCGCCGTCGCGACAAATCGATTCTCGCTTGTCGCCGGCGAGAAACACAATCTCGTCACCGTCGAGAACGACAGCTGCACCGCCCGCAGCCATATGGGCGCTCACGACAGCATTCTTCGAATCCAGAGAGAACCACACTAATTCACCCGGAAATTCCCGCGACTTCGCAACCAGCATCGGATCGTCGGCATTCAGTATCAGCTTGCCGCCCTCCGCAACTGCGCGGCTGATAATCCACTTGCAGTTCAACAGTTCGTTGAGATCCTGCGAGCCGAAATCACCGAGATGATCTTTCGCAATATTCGTAATCAGCGCCGCATCCGCGCTGTTGATGCCCAGACCGCGGCGCAACAATCCGCCGCGTGCCGTTTCGAGAATGCCTATATCGACCTCTTTCTCACGCAAGACATTTCGGGCTCCGCCGGGCCCGGCCCAGTCGTCGCGATCAACGATGTGATCGTTGATTGCGATGTAATCGGTCGAGCTCATACCGGCACTGTGTCCTGCGCAGCGGATGATGTGCGCCGCAGTGCGCACCGTCGTTGTCTTGCCGTTCGTCCCCGTAACCAGACCGCAGGGCACATCTTTGAATGCGGTCCAGTCCAGGGCGTCCGGGTCCGGCAACTCGCGAACGGGCCAGGTTCTGGAATGACGGCCAAGGCCCAGCGATGCCTCGTCATCGTCCCATAGCAGGGTCACACCCTTTTCAGAGGCAAGCTTTTCGAAGCGGATTAGTTCGGGGTTGGCTTCTTCGGCGATAGCGGCGCGTAAAGCTGCCAGCGCCTCATCAAAATCGGGCTCGTCGGCACCATTCAGTTCCGCGTCGATCGCCGCCCAGGCCCACTCGTTGACTTCCGACGCCGCATACAGGGCGTCGATCGGTGCCGTAAAGCCGGCGCTGACGCCACCCAAAAACTGCACGGCCTTGACCTCGAAACCGGTCCAGCCAAGCTCTGCAAGCATACGCCGCACGTGCTTTTCCCAAACAGGAATCAAGAACGCAGCCTCTTCGCGGGTGCACTGCACGTCGAGGATGGTGCCCGGCACGTCGAATAACAGGCTTGGACCCGTCAGTCTGCGCGCGTCGAGAAACTCCATCGCTGCTGGCTAATCAGCTTCTTCGCGGGCAATGCGCACACCGCGCTCGTCGCTGATGATTTCGACGTCCGCGTCAAAGGTGAAATCTTCTGTTTCGGGAAGTTCGATCGCAACCGGCGCTTTGATGCCCACTTCCTCGGCGTGTGCACCGGAATTGAAATAAATGATCTGCTTCCACGTACGCCTGACGTTGTCGCCGAGCACGAGCACCAAATCGCCGGAGTTGGCGATCTCGAGCGCGTGCCGCGTCGATTCCTGTTCGTCCGGTATGACTTCGATCGCGTCCTTGTGGATGCCCTCTTCGAGCAGCTTGTCTTTGAGCATGTTCGGTACTTCGTCGCCGTCACGGCCGCGAGTATTGTCGTCGCGACGGCAGATGTAGTGATCGAAATGGCCAGCGGCGATTTCCGCGATATCACGAATGTCCTCATCGCGGCGGTCGCCTGGCGCAGCGAGCACGACAATACGACGCCCTTCGACCTCAAACCGATCTGCAACATCACAAATCGCCTTGACCGCAGCGGCATTGTGGGCGTAGTCCAGAATCACTTTGAACGGATGCTCGTCGTAGATATTCATCCGGCCCGGTGCCTGGAAGAACGTCGAGTCGAAGGTTCGCAAGCCGAGGCGGATATCCTCGAGATTGATCCCCAGGTTGTATGCCAACGCTGCGGCAAACATCGCGTTCTGCACGTTGTGCATCGCGCGGCCCTCGATCGTGGCCGGAATAAGGTGCGTCCATAGCAGCGGTGTATGTGTCTCGCCGTCGTAGATTGCGATCATATGGCCATTCAGCGCCTGCTCGAGCACGAATGCTTCACCACCGGCTCGAATATGTTGCTTAACCAGAGCGTGCGATGGATTCATCGTGACGTAGCACAGGCGCTCCGCCTCAGTGTAGTCGGCCATCTGCAGGCACAGCGGATCGTCGGCGTTGAGAATCGCCGCATCCTTCGCTATCTCGATCGGCACGCGCTTGAGCTCGGCGAGTTGCTCGAGTGTGTCGATACCGCGTAACCCAAGATGATCCGCCGTGACATTGATGCATGCTGCGACGTTGCAGCGCCTGAAAGCGAGGCCGCTGCGCAACATGCCGCCGCGCGCCGTTTCCATGACGGCGGCATCGACGGACGGATCGCGCAGAATCATGTGTGCTGATGTGGGACCTGTCATGTCGCCGGCCACAGTGAGCTTGCCATCGATGTAGACACCGTCAGTCGAGGTCATGCCGACCGTGAAACCGGTCATCTTCAAAATATGCGCGAGCATGCGCGACGTCGTGGTCTTGCCGTTCGTTCCTGTAACCGCAGCGATAGGTATGCGCGTTGGTGCGTCCGGCGGAAA
>CAMYMP010000479.1 GCA_947259435.1 uncultured Woeseiaceae bacterium | reverse complement strand
CGGCAATTGTCGCATTATTGCTGGCGAACGCGTTTTTCGTTGCGGCTGAATTCGCGCTGGTCAAAGCAAAACCTTTCCGGCTGAGCGCCGAGGCGGACGCCGGCAGCACCGCGGGAAGTATTACCGTGAGAATGCAGCAAAGTCTCGAGCCATACCTCGCGGCGTGCCAGCTTGGCATTACGATGGCATCGCTCGGGCTCGGCTGGATTGGCGAGCCGGCGGTCGCCGCATTGCTGAAACCTCTTTTCGAACTATGGTCTCTTCCCGAAGAATTCATCCACCAGGTCTCGTTTTTGATCGGGTTCCTGATTTTTTCATCGTTGCATATAGTGCTCGGCGAGCAGGTGCCGAAGTCCTTCGGGATTCGGCAACCCGAGCGCGTGTCCATCTGGATCGCATACCCGCTGCTCCTGTTCTACATTATTTCGTTCCCGCTAACCTGGTTGCTCGATCGGGCCTCTCGTGGGGTTCTGAGCTGGTTCGGCGTGGAGGAGGGCACGCACGCCGATGTTCTGACTCTCGCCGAGCTAAAAGATGTTGTCGCCACGTCGAGCGAACACGGCAAGATATCGAACCGGCGAGCATTGATGCTCAAGAATCTGATCGAACTGGACGATCGTCCGGTTGCCTGGGTGATGATTCCGCGCAAGGACGTAAAAGTGCTGAAACTTGGTAATTCCGCGGAGCGAAATCTCGCGGTCATATCGGAAACGAAGCATTCACGATTTCCGCTGCTGGATGGAGACGATAACGAAAATGTAGTCGGCATAGTGCTGGTCAAACTGCTGCATCAGGCAATCATGCAGGGCGACGCCGATCCAGCAAGCCACCTGCAGGACTTCAGCAGGGACGCCCTGGTCATTCCTGAAAGGCAAACGGTATCGCGCGCGTTCGAGACGCTTCGATCACAAGCTGAACACATGGCGGTCGTCTCGGATGAGTACGGCGAGTTTGCGGGCATCATTACGATCGAAGACCTGCTCGAGGAGATCGTCGGAGATATCTCGGACGAAAAAGATATCTCGAAGCCGCACGCGTTTCTGGAGCATCTGGGCGAAGACGCGTGGCTCGCAGATGGCGGCATGACCGTGGCTGACGCGGAGCGGGAGTTCGGCCTCGAGATCGAGCGAACGACCGAAGTCAACACGCTGTCGGGACTGTTTATGGAGAAGCTCGGCAGAATCCCAGAGGTCGGTGACGTTATGGATATTGAACAACTGCGCCTGAAAGTCGAGACGGTCAAGGACCGTCATGCGACCAGAATTCTGGTATCGCGAATTCAGTCCTTCTCAACCGAATAAAGAATATCGATCGACTGCGTCTCACCTGCGCCAGCCTCCAGCGCCACTCTGCGTGACAATTTGTAACGCAATAGCAGCGTGCCGAGGCGGCTGAATACGCCGTAGGCGTAGCGCGCGTATAGGCGGGAATTGATCTGCTTACCGGCGACCAACGCTGTCGTGTCTCCGCCGTCGCCGGTTAGCGATAGTTGATCGAGCCCAACGGCCTGGCCGATCTGTTCGGTCAATCGGGTTGCTTGTCTGAGCCCGAGTGCGACCGCCGCACCTGACAATTCTCCACCTTCGGTCTGCGTTGCCTGATTCAGGGGCCGCCCGATGACGAGATACGAAAGCGCATCAGCGTCGGCCATTTTGGGCTCGGCAAAAACCGACGACGTCAGATTCTGGGCTCGTCCCCGAAGATGAATGCCTGCAGTCACCGTCCCGTCAAACGTCTCGATGACCCGGACAGCTTTGACATCGACAATCGGATCATCGAGGGGGCCGGTAAACGTGAGAGTGCCCTCGGAAATCGCGAGTTTCTGGCCGTACGCTGCGAATACGCCATCGATCAATGACACTTTACCTTCGGCGCTCAACGGACGGTCTTCGGGCATGCGGAGCAACAGACTCCCTGAAAGTCCGGTATCAAGACCCAACGCGTTGAAACGAACGCGTTCGCCGAGCAGCAGACGCGCTTCACCCGAATAGCGCGTCGGCTGCACGGTCAGTTCTTCCTCACCCAGCACGACGACGTCCGGCGAAATCGTTACGGCCTCGACAGGGATTTCTCGAAGGGCGACATCGGCACGCGGCACCGTGACCTCGCCGCTGATCTGCCAGCCCTCGGCGCTGCCGAGGATGGAAAGATCCGGTGATGCCCACAGGTGATACTCGGGCCAGTTGATCATTTCTGCGGTATTGCCGGTCAGTTGCAGCGCTACCGACCTCGTTGGGCGCATCAGGTTGTCGAACTGGCCCGTTACGCCCAACGTCCCGTCACCCGCATTGGCCGAGGCAGCCAACGTCGCGGTTCCCCGCGATGCGCCCGAGATAACGAGGTCAATGTCGTCCAGGGGCACGTTTAGAGCAGGCAGGAGCAAGCGGCCGTTGCGCCAGGCTATGCTTCCGCTGAACTCGGGAGCCGCAAGTGGACCATCCGCGCTGACGGATGCGTTGATGGATCCCTCGAAGCCGTCGATTTGCGGCACCACCGCCGAGATCCAGCCCCAGTTATCCCCTTGCAGCCGTAACTCGGCGATCATCGGGGAATCGGCGGCCAGTCGTACAAGCTCGAAATGGAGTTCGCCGTTCACACCGGGCTCGACAGACACTATTGCAT
>CAMYMP010000478.1 GCA_947259435.1 uncultured Woeseiaceae bacterium | reverse complement strand
GATCCGCTTCGTCGTAACGTTTCAGCTTGATGTAGGCCAGAGCTCTGTTGCTGTACGCACGCCAGTGACGATCATTCTGCTCGATAACCTGATCGCAGTAGGACACGCCAGTATCAAGTTCCCCGAGCATGATGTAGCCGGCGCACAGATTCGACATCGCCGTCATGCGGTCCTGCCGGCTCGTCTCGTTTTGCAGGCCACGCAAAGTCAGTCGCACGCCCTCCTCCGCATCACCAGCGAGAAGCGCGTTGGCGCCATGATAAAGGTCGGGGTTTCTCGGTCCGATAACCGTCTTGTTTTCCTGTGCGGCTGCGTGACTGAAGGCCAGGCACATACCGATACAAGCAAGGAAAAGATAAAATCGCAGCGTCGACAGGATGCTCATGGCCTCGCTCGTGCGGAACAGCTTCCTGGTTAGGCCTGCGACAGCAGATGGCCCGAAAAATGCTCGATCGTCCGCTGCCATGCGAGTTCGGCTGCGTCGGCGTCGAAGCGTGGCGTCGTATCGTTGTGAAACCCGTGATTCGCATCGGCATACTCATAATTGACGTAGTCGAGCTCATTGTCTCGCAAGGCTTCTTCGAATGCGGGCCAGCCTGCATTGACCCGTTCGTCCAGGCCGGCGTGATGCAGCATCAATGGTGCACGAATCCTGGCCACATCTTCGGCGGGAGGATGGGTGCCATAAAACGCGACGGCAGCGGCCAGCTCCGGCAGGCGCACAGCAAGCTGCAAAGACATTGCGCCCCCGAAGCAGAAGCCGACCGAACCAACGGTACCGGTACAGTCCGGATGCCGCTGCAGGAAGCCCACGCCGGCCACGAAGTCTTCGATCATCTCACTGCGGTCGCGCTGGCGCTGCATTGCTCTGCCCTCATCGTCATTGCCCGGGTAACCGCCCAGCGGCGTTAGCGCGTCGGGAGCAAACGCGATAAAGCCCGCAATCGCGAGGCGTCTCGTGACGTCCTCGATGTAGGGGTTCAGTCCGCGATTTTCGTGAATGACGACGACGCCGGGGAGCTTGTGATCGACGATCGCCGGGCGTGCGTAATAGCCCTGCATGACACCGGCGCCTCTGGGCGACGCGTACTTCTTGTAGCTGGTGGATATCGACGTGTCGTCCGGGTCGACCTGCATCGCGAGGGCATAATCCGGGCTCAGGCTCGCAAGCAATGCGGTTGCGGTCACACCGGTCGCGGTAAAGCCGGCGGCTCTGTCCAGAAACTGGCGCCGCGTCAGTTTGCCATGTACGTAGCCGTCAAATAGTTCGAGGACACGGCGATCGTAGCCCGAGCTATCCGCCACTAATGTACTGCCCAAGCTGCTCGATTTCTGCCTGCTGATCCGAAATGATCGCCTGCACAAGATCGCCGATCGAAATCATGCCTATGACCTTGTTGTCTTCGACAACGGGCAGATGCCGAATGCGTTTTTCACTCATTAGTTCCATGCAATCGTTGACCGTGCGATCACTGGATGTCGTCAGGACCTTGGTGCTCATGATCTCGGCGACCTGCGTGCTCTCCGAAGAACGTCCTTTGAGGATGACCTTGCGCGCATAATCGCGTTCCGTAATGATGCCGCACAGTTCCTCGCCGTCGATGACGACGAGCGAGCCGATCATTTTATCCGCCATGATTTTGATAGCGTCGAAAACCGATGTCGCGGGCGCGATCGATACGATGTGCCGCCCCTTGGAATCGAGCAGGTGTTTCACGAGTTTCATGCTTCCTCCCTGTCCTCAATCTGCAGCGACTTTCTATTGATTCTAGCAGCAGCCGCGAGACGCGCACACGGCAGCGCACTGCTTTGACGAAAAAACTTTCAAAATCATGTACTTAACTCAGGCGCGCGGTGGCGCTGCCTGGCTGCAAATCAGCCTAATATTCCTGAGTCGCAAATGCCGCAAGCCGATTTTCCAGCTCGGCCGACGAATGCCAGTTGCCGCGTAGCATGACGCCGTGAACACGCCGGGTATTGCTTATGTCCAGCAGCGGATTCGCATCGAGGAGTACCAGGTCGGCGTCACGGCCGATAACCACGGCCCCTGCATTGCTGCCGAGGAATTCTGCCGCGGCTGTCGTGCCGGTCTGCAGCGCTTCGAACGGCGTAAGGCCTGCAGAGACGAGGTAACCGAGTTCGCGATGCAGCGAGAAACCGGGAACGTTGAAGACCTGCGGCGCGTCGGATCCGAGCAGCAAGCCGGCACCTGCCTCGTGCAGTGCCAGGATAAGCTTGCGCCGCAGTTCGATGGCGCGTGCGCCGACACGGGCATCGAAGCCACGTTCGCTGAGCTGCTGTTCCTTTGCCTGAGCCCATTGCTCCACCGTGGCCTCCGGCATATAGCGCATTTCCGGCCGAATTCGCAGGTCGGCAACACTGATGTCCGATACAAGGTGCTCGATCAGCGACTCTGTTGGCACGTTCCAGGTTCCGCTGTCCGCGGTTTGCCTGGCGATAGCGGCAATCCTCTCTTCGACGGCCTGGTCAGCGAGCAGCACGTCGAAGAACCCGCCGTAACCGCCGGAAGGGTCCGTGTCCGCCGGCATCAATGCCACGATGTAGCCATCGAGATGATCAATCGTCGCCGTCCCCGCCGACAAGGCACCCTCGACGCCGACGG
>CAMYMP010000477.1 GCA_947259435.1 uncultured Woeseiaceae bacterium | reverse complement strand
TTATAGCGGCAAAGCGCTTGCCGGCATGATTGACTACATTCGCAACGGTCGTTTCACGGATGCCAGCACTATCGTATTCTTGCATACCGGTGGTGCGGCGGGCCTGTTTGCTTATGCGGACACCTTGAACCTCGATTAACATGCTGCCTTTCGAGAACGCACGCTACTTTCGAAGTTCGGACGGACTTCGGCTGTACTACAGGGACTTTGCCAGCGACAAAGACGGTACGCCTGTTCTCTGTGTGCCGGGACTGACGCGCAACAGCAGGGACTTCGAGGATCTCGCCACTTACCTGAGTGCCCGGCGCCGCGTCCTAACGCCGGACCTTCGAGGTCGCGGTCTTTCCGAATACGATTCTGAGTGGCGGAACTATCGTCCGTCTACCTATGTACAGGATGCCTGGACACTGCTCGACAAGTTGGCAATAGAGAAAGTCATTGTTATTGGCACCTCGCTCGGCGGGATTTGCGCCATGGGAATGTCTGCGCAGCAGAAAGAAAGAGTCGCTGGCGTTGTCCTGAATGATATCGGTCCGGAGGTTAATCCCGCGGGAGGCCAAAGGGTGAAGGAATATGCGGGTCGCACGAAGCCTGCGCGTAACTGGGATGAGGCGATCGACCAATTCAGGCGCACCTATGCGCACTTCTTTCCCGGACTGTCAGATGTTGAATGGCAGAAACTCGTGCAGCGCGGCTACCGCGAAAACGAACAGGGAATCCCAGTGCTCGATGTTGATCTCAATGTAGGCGAGGCTGCACGCAAACTAAAACCGAAGACAGGTGATCTCTGGAAGATGTTCGATGCATTGTCCGATAAACCGGTTGTCTTGCTCTGGGGCGTTTTGTCGGACTTGCTGACCGAGGATATCGTCAAGAAAATGCAGAGTCGCAAACCCGACCTCGAGGTTGTTCCGATTTGACAGGCTGATTGACAGGGTTTGTTGAGCCCGGTCCAGGCCGCACTTGAATCTATCTGGATTAGCGGATCAGTGCTTCGAGCATTTTTTTGAGCAGCTCATTGTTTTCCGACTGCAGGTCACGATTCTCGCGGGCAATGGTCAGTAATTCATCTTGCAGTCCTTCAGCCCGATCGATGTTCTCTCTGGCCTTCTGATTGATCGCGGCAGAGTCGTCCATTAATGAACGCGCTTTCTTCGTTTGTTTACTGATGGCGATAAATATGAACACTATCAGAGCGATCAGGAATATCCAGATTCCGTAATTCAGCATGAACGACAGAGCGCCGTAGGAGGTGCCGCTGCTGTACATATTCGTGATCGATTGCTGATAGGTTGCCGTGTCGACCCAGCGCTGTTGCGCTTCCGAATAGTGCAGGGTCTGGCGATCGGTGAGCCAATAGTAGTAGACCTGCGAGGACAGGCGCTCCGCCGGCAGGTCGGCCAACCTGAAGTCGACCATTCCTGTGTGCGAGTAGCCGGTTTCAAAGCCCGCTGATTCGGCCGGTCTAACCAATGCACCAACAATCGTGAGTTCGCCTTCGTAGGGAAGATCTATGTCCTCGAACTGGTAAACGCCATCGCCAATGGCTTCGAAACGTGCGGTGCCCTGGAGGGACGCAATATGGGCTTCCCAGGCTTCGACCAGCGAGGTCCGATCGGGCTGTGCGAGGGCGTCGTGGGTAGCAACCCCGCCCAGCAACAGGAGGAAAATTGTCGCCGTGGTTCGCATGATAATTCTCTCGCTTGCTTGCTTATGAAACGACCTGAACGCCGCGCCAGAAAGCAACGCGATCCGCGATACTATTCCAGATTGCCCTCATTATCGTGCTATTGCCTCTAAACCGCTATGTTCTCGGATCGTTTACGAGAAGATTGGCAATCAGGTGCCAGACTTTGCCGTTGGCACCAAGCCCGAAATGCGAGCTGTTGACTTCGATATTTCGGGCGTGCTTGTTGTAAGTATCAATACTTGCCTGCCAGGTAACCACTCCATCTGCCTTGCTGTAGATTGACGTAACTGGTTGCTTGATACCGATGGAGTTGCGTGCATGGACTTCCTTCTCGAACTCATCGAGATCCAGGTTCGCCATTTCCGCAAAACGGCGGCCAACCGTGGTGTACTTCGGGCCGCCGATGATCGGCGTACCCATGGTTATGACTTCTCTGATGTAGGGCTCGAACAGCCTGGCGGCTTCTCTTGCCGAGACGCCACCCAGGCTCCAGCCGATCAACGTCACCGGTGCGTTGCCGAGCGCATCGTGGATCTCTCGCGTTCTTTTGCCGACGCGCTGAATGTCATTCTCGACGTCGCCACGATTGCGGCCCTGCGCCCAGTCATACACGTCGTACCCGAGGTACTCGAGGTAACGGCCTAGCGGACGCATCGACCGTTCGTCCGTGCCGTAGCCGGGGATCAGCATTACCGGCCTGCCGTCGCCTTTAGGTGCGGCGGCGAGCTGCGGTGCCCGGTAGAGCAGTGACGCCCAGTCGAAGGGCGCGCGCAGCTCCATAAGTGTGGCGAGCCGGCTCGGCGCTTCGTAGTTAGCACTGTAGTCTTGCATTGCAGGTTCCTAATGGTTCATCTATGAACTAAACGGAGTTTAGCTAAATCATAGACGGTTCACAAGTGAACTGTTATCCTGTGTGTATGAAATCCGAAGAAAAGCTCGATAAAACACGGGGGTTTGACGTCTGGCTTACTGTCGGGCGGACCAATCTCAAAGTCCATCGTGCGCTAAACCAGTCCCTTGGCGAGCTGGATCTGTCCCTGGCGCAGCACGAGATTTTGCTCTCCATCTGGCAAAAAAGCGGCATTACACAGAAGCAACTCGCGGAGAACCTGCTGGTTGTAAAAAGCAACGTGTCCGCGCTGATCAAGAAGCTTGAGGCGCGGGGCCTGGTGCATCGCGACTGCGACCCCAATGACACGCGCAACAAGTGCCTGAGCCTGACGGCAGCCGGCCGCAGACTCGTACGGAAGTCGTTTGAGCGACAGAATAAGATCATCGACGCGATGGTCTCGGTGATGCAGGATAAGGAACTGCAAATGACCAGCGAAATAATGACTCGTGTTAGCAAGGCATTGGATCGGTTGCTAACAAAGTAGGCATCAACGCGCCGCATACTGCTCTACCCGACACTCATTTTTCTGCCTCATTCAGTCCCCAGTCGTAGTCCCGGAACTCCAGCTTGTAGCCAGCCGCGCACTGCTGAGCGGCATGCTACTGCCTGGCTTGCCCCGAATGACAAGAGCGAACAGGCGGCGAAGGGCTGACTATCGAAAACGATTTCGTCGTATCATTGCGGTGTGCAAGCTGTCATCGACATCCGTGGCCTCACCAAGACCTACGCCGGTGGGTTTCAGGCGCTAAAAAACGTCAGCCTGTCGATCAACAAAAGCGAAATATTTGCGCTGCTCGGCCCGAACGGTGCCGGTAAAACGACATTGATCAACATCGTATGTGGCATTACCAGTCTGACCCACGGCGAAGTACTGGTTGACGGTGACGATATCGTCAGCGACTTTCGCCTGACTCGTGCCAAGATCGGTCTCGTGCCCCAGGAAATGCCAACGGAGAGCTTC
>CAMYMP010000476.1 GCA_947259435.1 uncultured Woeseiaceae bacterium | reverse complement strand
ATCAAACTGGGACCCGGCGGCTACGCGCACGTGCCGCCCGGTTCGTTTGGCTTCAATCTGCAGACTTACGACGGTGCCCGCATCCTGTATTTTCTCGATGACGTGGATCCGTTAGCGATGATCAGGTCACCGATCATTCTCGACACACGACACGTCGACTGGCAGCCGACCGACATCGAGGGCGTCACATTCAAAGACCTGCGATCCGATCCCGGCAACGGTGCACGCACCTGGATCATGCGAATTCAGCCGGGCGCCGTAATGCCGTGGCAGTCGTCATCCGTTGTCCGTGAGGGATACCTGACGCGAGGCCAGTATCAGGACAGCGAATGTGTGGATAGCGAGGCGCATCCCTGGACGTATACATCCGGCGGATATTTCTATCGGCCCGCCGATGCGATCAGCGGTGGCCCTGAGGCACAGGCGATTACGGAGTCAGTATGGATTCTGCGTGAGCGGACGGCGGGAAGCGAAACAACGTCCGATGCTTGCCGATAGGGCCGGCGAGCGGGATATTTATCGACCGAAGTAAAGCGCAGCACCGCGAGCCATGAGGGAGATGAATGTCGCGCTCGCCGGTTGTTCGCCTATTTCGCGAGTTTGGTAATTCCCTTGCCCAACTTCATGAGCTTCGTCAGCGTGGACGTCGGAATGTCCGATATCTGTTCGTACCAGCTGCTCGTCGATTCGATGAACTCCAGCATGTTGTGAATGCGCTCTTTCGTGACTGGATGGGTGTCAGCTTCTGCGTCAACTTCGTCTGCCGCGTTGCGTAGCATCGACAGCGTCGGATTCAGTTCGCGCTGCTTGCG
Source organism: uncultured Woeseiaceae bacterium (assembly GCA_947259435.1). The sequence goes on along the minus strand of CAMYMP010000476.1, from coordinate 3,260 downwards.
CTGCTCGATAATGACGCGAAACAACTCCCAGACGTCGTGCAGCGACTCGAAGTAATCGCGCCGATCGCCGAGGACATGCGTCATGCGCAACAGGACGTCGACAATCTGGTCGGCGCGGAGCGGCTCGGGCGAGAGATACAGCAATGCCTGAATCTGAGCGACGGTGCGGTTGGTACCCCAGCGCGTGCCCATTTCGCCCCAATGGAGCACATATTTCTCCACGGCAGGTGACAGCTGCATTGTTTTTCTCTTGTTTCTGTTTGAACAGAATTTATTGAAATTACGGCGCAATCGCAACCATTATCACGCGTCGGGGTGCCGGCCAGCCCTCGACGGTCCAGTCAGGATCGCCTGGCTTCAGGGCTTCACGCAGCGATTCGAACGCCATCCATTCCGTGCTGCGCTGTTCGTCGGTGCTTGTCACCGATTCGTCAATGACCTCGATGTCCGCAAATCCGCTGCGGCGCAACCAGGTCGTCAGTTCTGCGATCGTGGGGAGCAGCCACACGTTGCGCATGCGCGCGTAACGATGCGGTGGCGTGCAAGCGTAAGATTCCTTGCCGGGCACGAAGATCGTCTCGAGCACCAGCTGACCTCCTTGGCGCAACGTGCCTTTTAGCTGCTGCAAATGGTCGATAGGCGAGCGCTGGTGATACAAGACACCCATGGAAAACGTTGTGTCGAAGCTGCGAGAATCTTGCGGCAGCTCGTGCAGCCGCAGCGGCAGCACGAATACGTGCCCTGTCTGTAGAAAGTGATCGATAGCCAGAAACTGCACGACGTAAAGTAGCGTCGGATCGATCCCGATTACGGCGCGGGCACCTGCTTTTCGCATCTGCATCGCGTAGTAAGCATTGCCACAACCCACGTCGAGCACCGAGCGACCCGCAAGCGGCGCCATGCCGTTCTTGAGACGGTCCCATTTGAGATTGCTGCGCCATTCACTGTCGATCGTGATGCCGGCAACGTCGAATGGCCCTTTGCGCCAGGGCGACAGGGCCAGCAGCAGATCCCGAATTGCCCGCGAGTCGCCGGCGTCGCAGGTGCGCAGTTGTTCGAGCGTACGCCGCCATTTGGCCAAGTCGCCATGCGCAGTATCGTGCAGCCGCTCGCGAATCAGAGCTTCGAGCGCCGTTCGCCAGGAACCGACGCCAACGTCGGCGAGACACTGCCACAATGCCGGGTAGTCAAGCATCCTTACTTGATCGCCACGATCGAAACGAAGTTGAAGTAGCGCAACCAGACCGCACTGTGTGCGAACCCGACGGCGGCAAGTCGGTCACGATGCTCAGCGACCGTCTCGGGTATGAGCACATTGTCGAGCGCCGCTCTTTTCCGGCTTATTTCCAGTTCGCTGTAGTCATTGCGGCGCTTGTGCTCGCGATGCAAATCAACGAGCAGTTCTTCCACATGCGGGTCCTCATCGATCACTTTTTCCGACAGCAGGAACAGGCCGCCGGCATTCAGGCCGTCAAAAATACGTGCCAGCATGGCGCTGCGGTCCTGGAGATTAAGGAACTGCAGTGTGTAATTCATGACGACCATTGAGGCGTTGGTGATGGGTACCTCACGAATATCATCAAGCCTGAAGTCGATAGGCGCCGCGACACTGACAGGTTCTCCGGCGTTGGCGATCATTTTTCGGCAGCGTTCAATCATCGCTTCGGAATTGTCTATCGCTATGATCCGGCAGTCTGGCGTACGGATACCCTGGCGCATCGCGAGCGTTGCCGCACCCAGCGAGCAGCCCAGGTCATAACAATTCGAGCCGGCTTTGACGTATCGGGCTGCTAGAGAACCGATGGCCTCGAGAGTGGCTGCGTATCCCGGAATCGAGCGCCGGAGCATATCCGGAAAGACTTGGGCCACGGCGTCATCGAAGCGGAACGGTTCGTCATCCTGGTCGCCTGTGGCGTAGATCGTGTCTCGTTTCATGTTCAAAAGTCACCTGCTTACGGGAGCGGCAGCGCCCGTGGACGGGATGTTCCGATCGGTACGGTTGTGGGACAATCGCGACCCGTATGCTACGCGAACTTCACAAAGAACTCGGCATTGCGGCCGACTATGGTCAGGGTGGCGGCCCGCCCGCGTTCGAGGAAGCCGTGGAGCTTGTCGAGGTAGGGCCCAATCTCGTTGGCAGAATGCAGCGGCTGACGCCGGAGGCCGCTCGTCAATGGCGGGCGATGGCCGATGCCGCAGATGCCGTTGGCATACAGCTGCTGATCGTATCGGGGTTTCGCGGCATCGAGTACCAGGCGGCGCTGATACGCAAGAAGATCAGCGCGGGCCAGCACATCGACGACATATTGACCGTCAACGCGGCCCCGGGCCACAGCGAACACCACACCGGAAGGGCCGTGGATATTGCGACGCCGGGATCCCGGCCGCTGACCGAGGAATTCGAAGCAACCGACGCGTTTAGGTGGCTCGAGTCACGGGCCATCGAATTCGGCTTCTCGATGACCTATCCGCGGGAGAATCCGTGGGGCATCAGCTACGAACCCTGGCACTGGTCGCTGAAGCCCTGAAAACCAAGCCAGATGGCGCTATCGCGCCGCCGGGCGGGCGGCGCCCGGGGCAAAAAATCAGTGGCTTAGCTGTTGACACCTAGTTGTGTCCGCGGAGGGGTACTCAAGCGGTCAACGAGGGCAGACTGTAAATCTGCTGGCTATGCCTACGTAGGTTCGAATCCTACCCCCTCCACCAGACTACTGGTTCGGCGGAGGAAGGTAGAGACCAAGTATAGCAGCATTGGCTGACTTCGTTTTCAGACCCCTTTTGTGCTTGTAAAAAGGCCGCGAGACACAATCTGAACTAAGTGTGCGACTGGATGACAGCGCCACCGCGGGGAAGACACAAAGAGACTTATTTGAGATCCGGACGGTTTGACTAATAAAGACTGTCAGGATTTTTGCACGCCGGAAAAAGGCACAAGGCGGGTGTAGTTCAACGGTAGAACCTCAGCCTTCCAAGCTGATGATGTGGGTTCGATTCCCATCACCCGCTCCAGACGGATGGCAGGGAACTGGTCGGTGAATGGCCCACATAGCTCAGGGGCAGAGCACTTCCTTGGTAAGGAAGAGGTCCCCGGTTCAAATCCGGGTGTGGGCTCCAGGGCCTGTAAAGCGTTTTATAAGAGTTCAACTTAGATAAGCAGGAAAAAGCTAATGTCTAAAGAAAAATTTGAAAGAACAAAGCCGCACGTAAACGTCGGCACGATTGGACACGTGGATCACGGCAAGACGACGCTGACGGCGGCG
>CAMYMP010000475.1 GCA_947259435.1 uncultured Woeseiaceae bacterium | reverse complement strand
TCTTCGCCGAGACCTGTCCGCAATACTTGTTCCTGACTGCTGAAGATCTGAATGCGCAGGGGTTCGAAGGTGCCAAGTGTATCTGTAGCCCACCGCCCCGAACGAAAGAAGACCAGGAGCATATCTGGCGTGGTTTGAGAACGGGCGTATTTCAGATTTTTTCATCGGATCACGCGCCGTTTCGTTTTGATGATCCTAAAGGCAAGAGAAACGCTGGCCCCAACGCGAATTTTCGGGCGGTGCCGAATGGTGTACCGGGTATCGAAACACGCATGGCATTATTGATGTCCGAAGGCGTTATGAAACAGCGAATCGATATTCACCAATTCGTTTCATTGACGGCTACGGCGCCGGCGAAGTTGTATGGGCTGTACCCGCATAAAGGCACGATTTCGCCTGGTTGTGATGCGGACCTTGTCATTTGGGATACGAATCTTGATTTCACGCTGACAAACAGCATGCTGCATCACAATGTTGACTATACGCCGTATGAAGGAATGGCATTGAACGCCTGGCCGCACATGGTCCTGTCGCGCGGTGACGTCATTGCCAAAGACGGAGAGTGCCAGGCAATCCCGGGCCGCGGGAAATTTCTTAAGTCTGCCACGCACAATCCGCATCGACGAAAACATCGCAAAGTAGCATGATTCGAATCAATGGGTGGGCATGACCAACAGGATCCGGCACCAGAAATTATCTCTTACCTTGAAGAGTTGATTTCTTTTCCGACCGCCTATCCGCCAGGTAACTCGTCACAAATGGCGGCCTATCTCTGTGATGTATTCACGACAATGGGGTACGCGACCGAGACGCACTGCGTGGTACCCGGTCTGGACAATGTTGTTGCACGGATGGGGTCCGGGTCGCCTTCGCTCGTTCTTAATGTTCATGTCGATACAGTCGATGTCGGGGATCTCTCTCTATGGACTCGTCCGCCGCTGGAGGCAACCGTAGACGGTAGCCATGTCTTCGGCCTTGGATCCGCCAATTGCAAAGGAAGCGGTGCCGTTCAGCTGTGGCTGGCGAATAGAATCGCGCAGCGCGGTGGTCCGGCGAAAGGAGAGGTGGTCTTCACTTTTGTGACGGACGAGGAAAGTCTTGGTCCGAATGGAATGTGTTTCCTGCGTGAGCAGGGAATTGTCAAACCGGACATGCTGTTGTTGGGCGCGCCGACGGATAACTCGCTTATTACCACCGAACGCGGTGTGCTATGGGTGGAGGTAACGACCATTGGTCGCCCTGCGCACGCAGGACAACCGGAAGACGGTGACAATGCGATATTGCGGATGATGCGCGTCATCAATCACCTGGACAATGAAATGTCATCCCGACTCAGTCAGCGGATCGACGGTGCTATGAGATCAACTATTAATATTGGCAAGCTGCAAGGCGGCAAGAATACAAATGTTGTGCCAAGCCTCTGCGTTGCGCAGGTTGATCGTCGCATCCTGCCCTCTGAGACCGTTGCTCAGGCTTTCGCAGAAATAGACTCCGTCATAAATTCAGCGGGAGAACCCGATGAAACGGTTTGCGTTCGGCAACTTCGTGGAACCAACGGCTTCAGGGCTGATAGAAGCGGGCCGCTCGTGACATCGCTTGCAAACGCGATTTCTGCGGTAACCGGATCACGTGCCGGATTGTCAACCGCCATTGGTGTAAGCGACGGTCGCTACTTTGCTGAAGATGGTATCGAAATCGTAAATTTTGGCCCTGGCATCGGCAGTGAAGGGCATGCAAGTAATGAATCCGTGTCAATCGAATCGCTAAGAACAAGTGCGGTGATACTGGATCAGGCATTCGATAATCTGATTGGATATTCCGTTTAGGAAATACGTGGTCACTCACATCTGATATGCCGCGCCTTAAGCATGACAGCATTCCCCGGCAAGGTTCCACGTTCTCGGCCGAGCTGGATGGAGAAACGTTTGACGCCGTTACCGGAGACAGTGTTGCAGCGGCGTTGGTGGCATCAGGAAAGCTAACGTTAAAACGTGATAAAAGCGGCGCGCCGCGCGGGCTTTTCTGTGGCATGGGCGCGTGCTTCGACTGCCAGGTTTCCGTGGATGGCGGAGGAGCCCAGCGTGCTTGCCTGACCAAAGTTCAGCCAGGAATGAAAATACGGTCTCTGGCTTACCGGGCAGCGATTCCCGTGTCTGACGCAGCTTCGCAACGAGACCAGCCAGAGAGACTTGCATGTGACGCGCTGATCGTCGGCGCCGGACCGGCTGGCATGTCCACTGCGGTTCAGCTGGCCGAATCCGGTGTAAGTGTGATTGTTGTTGATGAAAGGCCCGCGTCCGGAGGGCAGTTCTTCAAGCAAATCGCATCGTCGCATTCGTTCGCCCGTAACAAACCCCTGGATAGTCAATATCGCGATGGAGCCGTTCTTATCGACAGGATGATGAGAACCGATGCTCGAGTAATAAACGGTGCAACCGTCTGGGGTGCTTTTCGAAAACAGGCTGGTAGCACCGAAACTTGCGTCGCCGCCGGGACGAAGTCGTACATTGTGTGTGCCCGGCAACTGGTCCTCGCAACCGGCGCTTTTGAGTCCGTGCCTGCTTTCCCCGGCTGGACATTGCCCGGTGTAATGACAACCGGTGCTGCACAAGGTCTGGTTCGTGCTTA
>CAMYMP010000474.1:2681-3676 GCA_947259435.1 uncultured Woeseiaceae bacterium | reverse complement strand
ACGGTGATTTCACGGCGGTCGACAACGTCAGTTTTGAGGCCTCGAAAGGCAGCGTATTTGGCTTGCTGGGTCCCAATGGCGCGGGTAAATCGACAGCGATCAACTGTATTTCCGGCTTGCTGTCGCCGACATCGGGCCAAATCAGCGTTGCCGGCGCGGACATTGTCAAAGAGGGCAAGAAAGCCAAACGCTCCCTCGGCGTAGTGCCGCAGGAACTCGCATTGTATGAAGACCTGCCGGCCGCAGAAAACCTCAAGTACTGGGGCAAGGCCTACGGCCTTCGCGGTTCGGAGCTTCAATCACGCGTCCGGGAAGTACTCGACCATATCGGCCTTGCCGACCGTGCCAGGGATCTGCCCAAGACTTTTTCCGGTGGTATGAAGCGCCGCCTGAACTTTGGCTGCGGCATCGTGCACAAGCCCAGCGTGCTGTTGCTCGATGAACCGACGGTTGGCGTCGACCCGCAGTCGCGCCAGCGATTATTCGAGATGGTCGAAGCAGAACGCGATGCGGGCGCTTGTGTTCTCTATACGACTCACTACATGGAAGAAGCGGAACGGCTTTGTGACGACCTCGGCATTATCGATCACGGCAAGCTGATCGCCACGGGCACGGTTGATGCACTCAAGTCCCAACTCAGTGCACGCGATGTGCTGCAACTCAACGGCGATTTTCCGGACACGGGTATCACGGAGCTCATCAGTACGCTGAGTGGACGTGGCATGCATGACCTTGAGCTGATCTCGCAGGACGATGGTGTATTGACGCTCACGCTGTCGTCAGCGTCACAGCACCTTCCCGAGATCTTCGCGGCCATCACGAAAATGGGGGGCTCGGTTTCCGAGACCAGCCTCAGGAGCCCGAACCTCGAGACGCTGTTCCTGTTGCTCACGGGCAAGGAACTAAGGGAATAGTTATGAGTTTTCTCGCTGCCTCTTTCAAAAAGGACCTGTCGCGCTGGAGGCAGGATCCGTTGGCAGTACTGCTGTGGTTGG
>CAMYMP010000474.1:0-2633 GCA_947259435.1 uncultured Woeseiaceae bacterium | reverse complement strand
GACGGCGCCAGCCCGACGGGCATCCTGCTGATCCACGACCAGGATGAATCCTTGCTCAGCGGGCTGATTGCAGGCGCGTACAGTCAGGGGCAACTTGGCGAGCTGATTTCGGTTGAACAGGTCACGCTCGACGAAGGCACGGCGCGCATCAATGCAGGGGAGGCGAGTGGCTTTCTGATTATTCCCGACGGGTTCGGCGCCGCGTTTCTGGAAGAAATGCCTGTCACGCTGACGCTCAAGACCAATCCGTCGCAAACGATTCTGCCGGGCATCATGCAGGACGTCACCGAGATTCTGCTGGACCTCGGTTTCTACGCGCAGGCCTTGTTCGGCGAGGAAATCGAACAGATTAGTAGCTCAATTAACGACACCGTGCCCAACGATGTCTTCGTCGCGGACATTGCAGTCAAAATCCAGGGCAAGATCGATACGGTATCGCCGCTTCTGTTCCCACCGGCAATCGACCTCGAGATCGTCGAGCCGCCACCGGCGGAGCCGCGCCCCGATATCGCAGTGTTGTTCCTGCCCGGAATCGTACTCATGGCGATTCTCTTTTCGGCACAGGGTTTGTCGGCCGACTACTGGAAGGAGCGCGAGACAGGCACCTTGCGACGACTCGTGTCGACGTCGGGACTGCTGAGCCGCTTCGTTTATGGCAAAGCACTGGCGGCAGCCGTGGTCATCGGCTTGCTTGCCGGCATCACGCTGACGCTCGGCTTTCTCTACCACGGCCTCGCCTGGACCAAGTTCGCCCCGTCCCTGATCTGGGTGACAATCTCGGGCGTAGGCTTGTTCGCCTGGTTCGCCGCCCTGCAAATGCTGTTCCCTACGCAAAAAGCCGCAAACCTGTTGACATCAATTTTGCTTTTCCCATTGCTGATGATGGGCGGCAGCTTTTTCCCGCTCGACGTCTTGCCCGACTGGATTGCAGCCATTGGCCGAATGTCACCGAATGGATTTGTCGTTGATCGTCTGACGAAGGAACTGACCTCGGCGGCAGCCTGGACGTTCGACGCGAAAAGCTGGGCGATCGTTCTCGTCATGACGATTAGCGGCCTCGCGATTTGCACGTGGCGTCTGCAGACCGGTTTCGCGAGGCGCTAAGCGATGCGGGAAATACTTTTCATCGCCTGGAACGACGCCAGGTTTCAACTTCGGCAAGGCTCGACGCTGGTCTGGCTATTCGTCATGCCGCCGATTTTTTTCTATTTCATCGGCACGGTAACGGGCGGATTTTCAGGGAGTGTCAGCGGCGGGCAGGCAACGCCTGTGATGGTGGTGGCGGAGTCACCCGGGTTCCTTCAGGACCAGATCAGCCTGCGGCTGCGAGAGAATGATTTCGAACCGGAGTGGGTCGCGGAGCTTACCGTTGCCGAAGGCGAGGAACCACCACGCCGCTCGCTGACATTTGCCGCAAACCTGTCAGACGAAATCAATGCCGGCAACCAGGTCACAGCCAGTTTCGAAACCAAGGCCTCTGCGCTGTCGCGTGACTTCGAGATTATTCGCATACAGCGCAGTTTGTTTACAGCGTTGGCCGACATCGTGGTCGCAGATGCCAACAGTGAGAGCGAACTTTCGGCCGCCGACATGCTGGCACTCAATGCGGAGCCGCGCATCTGGCAACTCGACGCAACCCCGGCCGGGCAGCGCCAGGAAATACCGAGTGGGTTTGAGCAGGCAATCCCCGGAATTCTCGTGATGTTTACGTTGCTGGTGCTGCTAACGAGCGGTGGCTCCTTGCTGGTATTGGAACGCAAGAAGGGGCTGCTGCGCAGGCTCGCATCCGCGCCCGTTTCGAGAATCGAAGTGGTCTCCGGCAAATGGGTAGGCCGCATGGTGCTTGCCGCGTTTCAGGTCACGGTCGCGCTCGGAATCGGCACGCTGCTGTTCAAGATGAATTGGGGACCGGATCTCGCGATGGTCGCCGTGATCCTCGCCGCCTGGGCCGGTTTTTGTGCGTCTGCGGGCTTGCTGATTGGCAGCATTGTCAGCACCGAAGCGCAGGCCGGGGGGCTCGGCGCATTGGCGGCCAACGCGCTGGCAGCGCTGGGTGGCTGCTGGTGGCCAATCGAAATCACTCCGCCCTGGATGCAGATGCTGCAGAATTTCCTGCCGACGGGCTGGGCGATGGACGCTTTGCACAAACTCATCAGCTTCCAGTCTGGCGCTGCGTCGGCTTTGCCGCAGCTCGCCATCATTGTGGGAGCGACCCTGCTGGTCGCCGCGCTCGCGATCAATCGCTTTCAGTACGAGTAAGGACCAGTAAAAGCCGGGCATAGGTAGATCCCGCAAGTCGCTTTTTTAGCCAAAAAAAGGCGTAAAATAAGCCTATAGGCGGTGAAGGGATGCGCAACAAGTCTAGCTCGTTTCTCAGCGGTATTTCGGCAGAGATGTTGCGCCGACGTGTGTATCCGGTCGTCATCGCTTACGCGCTCATTTCCTGGGCGTTGCTGCAGATTGGTGAAGTGACATTTGAGCCGCTGGGACTACCCGGCTGGGTCATGACCCTCCTGGTCGTTGTTGTAATCGCCGGCTTCCCGCTCGCTGCCATACTCGCATGGATGTTCGACATTACGCCGTCCGGTATTCGTCGCGACGCGCGTCCCATCATTGCAGATACGACGATTGAT